>DATMXV010000327.1:0-8998 GCA_035561335.1 Desulfitobacteriaceae bacterium | reverse complement strand
ATCTTTACTTACTTAAGATATTTCCAAAATTTTATTTATTAATCCTCTTCCAAAATCTTATTTACTTATTAAGCTCGTCCAAAATCGGCAGGACTTTGCGGAACGCTTGGGCCCGGTGACTTAATTTGTTTTTTTGAGCAGAACTTAATTCAGCCATTGTCTTCCCTAAATCCGGCAAAAAGAAGACCGGGTCATAGCCAAATCCACCCTCTCCCTGGCGCCGGTGCAGGATCCTGCCTGCGACTGCGCCCTCCACTAAATATTCCTTTTCAGCCGGAGTTACAATAACCAGGCAACAACGGAAACGGGCACCGCGCCTTTCGTCCGGGACATCTGCTAATAGGGCCAGTAATTTATCAATATTTTTCTCAGCATTGCCCTGCTCCCCGGCAAAACGGGCCGAGATAACACCCGGCGCGCCATTGAGAGCCTCAACCTCCAGCCCTGAATCATCAGCTAAAGTCAATAACCCTGTTTTTTTCATTGCCGCCCAAGCCTTGAGGGCAGCATTTTCGGCAAAAGTCTGTCCTGTTTCCTCCACATCTTCATAATCAGGAAAATCAAGCAGGGAGCGTACCTGAATATTCTGGCCGGCTAACAATTCCCTGAATTCCGCAATTTTACCCTTATTTTGACTCGCCAATAATATCTCCATCTGTAAGCTGATTTATGCCCCTGAATCAGCCTTGTCACCACCCCTCATATTTAATGCATAATGCATAATTCATAATGCACAATGCTTAATCTTATCCATGCTCGATACTCAATTTGATATTTAATTATGCATTATGCATTGAGAATTGTGAATTAATTTTTAGCCCTCCAGTGCGGCCGCCTGAGCGGCCATCAATTCCCGGATTCCCTTTTCGGCAATCAGTAAAAACCAATCCAGATCATCCCTGTCAAAGGTAACCCCTTCTGCTGTTCCCTGGATTTCGACAAACCTGCCGGCCCCGGTCATGATAACATTCATATCAACATCCGCCTGTGAATCTTCTGCATAGGCAAGGTCCAGCACTGCTTCCCCCTTGATCTTGCCAACCGACACTGCGGCCAATGTATCCAGAAGAGGATTTTCCTTAATGCTCTTCTTCTTGAGCAAAAACTGCACAGCGTCAGCCAATGCTATATAAGCTCCGGTAATGGAAGCCGTACGGGTTCCCCCGTCTGCCTGAATAACGTCACAATCAATCCAGATCGTCCGCTCTCCTAATTTTTTCAGATCCACAACAGAGCGTAAAGCCCGGCCGATCAGGCGTTGGATTTCCATTGTCCGCCCGGTCAATTTACCTTTTGTCGCCTCGCGTTGCGTCCTGTTATGTGTCGCCCTAGGAAGCATGGCGTACTCTGCCGTTACCCACCCTTTACCTGATCCTTTGAGAAAAGGCGGCACTTTTTCCTCAACGCTGGCCGTACACAATACTATGGTATCACCCACTTCGATAAGAACAGACCCTTCCGGTATTTTCGTATAATTCCGGGTTATTTTAACCGGTCTAAGTTCGTCAAACGCCCTGTTATCGTATCGTTGCATGTTAAACCTCTTTCCCTGTATTGGATTTTATCTTTGCTGTCCGTTCTGCCACTATATCTATGGGGCGGGACGGCAGACTGACCTCTTCCCCAACAACACCGGCAATTGTATAAAGCCGCTGGATCGGATCGAACCGGAATTCCTTGAGCAAACGAAAACCGGTAATTTCCCCCGTCCTGCGAATATGGATACATGGTCCTGTACAGGGATATGGTTTATCTCCGACGCGAATATGCTGATCATCCAGAAAACAGATCGCTAAGTCAGCTTTAATTATATCCTTTACCCGTTGTTCAGCCAAGTCAAGATCAATAGCCGGTTCTTCCGGGAACTCCAAGACAAACCCATGCTTAATATCACTGTGAAGCTCGGTTTTTGGCAGACCCATTTCTTCCAGGACCATGGACGTTAAATCCTCGGCACTGTGGGCCATCCGCCGGTATTTGATTGATTTGAAAACTATATTATAGATAGACTCGGGCTCCGGACCAAAAACGGTAGGCCTGGTAACAATAACTTCCTCCCCTACGCCAATCAAAACTTCAGCATTGATCCCCAGCACCGGATAAAGCAGGTCAAAATGTTCGATCACCACACGATGACCCTTAAGGATAGCTTTTTTAACCGCTTCGGCAATCAGCCAGGGCTGGGTAAAAGCAGTTTCAAAACGGGTATCCAGATGATAGGTATGATAACGGAAATTATCCTGCCGGGAATCTTCCAACAGGGGTAAAGGACGGACATTAATCCCATCATCGTCATTGGTTAATTCCAGTCCCGGAAACATGCCCCGGATAAGCAGGGACTTTCCTGCCCCGGCATCCCCAATAAAGCCAATCAGCTTATCCTCGGGACTTAAATAACGCAGCTGCAAATTCTCGCCTAAAAAAAGCAGGCGTTTCTTACCCCTGGGAGCAAAATAAACTGCCTGGGCCAGATGTTCGGAAATAAACGTCGTTATCAAGCTCCCTCACCTCATTCCTAATGATTTGAGCAGAATTTAATCGCCTTATTGTTTAATACTTACGGCCAACCCGTCTCCCAAAGGAAGGATACTGGTTTCAAACTGAGAATCAGCACACAGTTTCTGTAAGAATTCCCTGACCCCGTTGACCAAGCGGTTATATTTCGCCTCAAAAACCGCACCCGGAACAACCCAGCCCCGGAATAAGACATTATCAACCACTAACAACCCGCCCTGGTTAAGCAAAGGATAAACCAACTCCAAATACTCCAGGTACTCGCCTTTGGCCGCATCAATAAAGACAAAATCAAAGGTACCGTCAAGAGCAGGCAAGATTGCTCTCGCATCTCCCGCTAAAGCAACAATTCGTTCAGCTACCCCGGCCTGTTCAAAATATTTCAAGGCCCTTGTCAAACGGTCAATATTCAGATCGATTGTCGTAATCCGCCCGCCTGTTTGAGCCGACGCCCTGGCTAACCACAAGGTTGAATAACCGATAGCCGTGCCAATCTCCAGGATCCTCCTGGCCTTGCTTATCCTCACTAAACCGGCCAAATAATTGCCTACAGAGGGTGTAATAATCGGAATCGTTTCCCGGAGGGACTGGGCCTCAATTTCTTTCAACAGTCCGTCCCGTTCCGGTCCTAATTCCTCAAGAAAACTCTCCAATTCAAAGGAATAAAGCAAAATGCCACATCTTCTTTCTCCAGAATAAATTTCCTGAATATCATTTTATGCTTTATCGAAAATCAGCGTAACTATTCAGTAGTCAATAACAGATATAGTAACAAATCATCTCAGTCTTTGACTTTTCGGTACCTTGCTTTGCCCAAGTCATAAAGATTGTTTCCATGACTGTCGATAATTACTATCACCGGAAAATCCCGCACTTCTATCCGGCGCACTGCTTCAGGGCCAAGCTCCGGATAAGCAATAATTTCGGCAGAAACAATCCGTTTGGCGATAAGCGCTCCCGCCCCGCCTATGGCTCCAAAATAAACTGCTCCGTATTTTTTCAGGGCATCGATGACCTTGCCTGAAAGCGCCCCTTTGCCGATCATCCCGGTCAGTCCCTTGGCTAACAAAACCGGAGAATAGGCATCCATTCTGCCGCTCGTTGTCGGCCCGGCCGAACCGATAATTTGCCCTGGTTTGGCCGGTGAGGGACCAACGAAATAAATCACCTGATTACGGACGTCGAAAGGTATTTCCTCACTGCGGTTTAGGGCTTCGACCATCTTCTTATGGGCGGCATCCCTGCCGGTATAAAGTATTCCGCTCAGCAATACATGGTCCCCGGCTTTCAGTTGGCCTGCCTTCTCCCTGGTTAACGGGGTTTCAATACGAATGGTACCGGACATCAGGTCTCCCTCCCCTCCAAGGTTATCTCCTTATGCCTGGTTACATGGCAGCTGATATTTACTGCTACAGGCAGGCCGGCAATATGAGTCGGAAAAGTTTCCAGGTTCACAGCCAAGGCTGTGGTCGTCCCGCCAAAACCTTGCGGTCCGATTCCTAAACAATTAATCTGTTCCAGGAGTTCCCTTTCAATTTGGGCCAGACGTTCTTCCGGATTATGCTGCCCCACCTTCCTGAGCAATGCCTTTTTGGCCAGCAGGGCTGCCTTCTCCATCGTCCCGCCGATCCCAACCCCGACAATAACCGGCGGGCAAGGGTTCCCGCCTGCTCTGTCCACAGTATCCACTACAAATTGCATTGCCCCTGCCAGGCCCTCAGAAGGCTTGCACATCTTAATCCCGCCCATGTTTTCACTGCCAAAACCTTTAGGGGCAACAATAATCCGCAGTTTATCCCCCGGCATTATTTCATAATGAATAACAGCCGGAGTATTATCCCCAGAATTAATTCTCTCGAAAGGATCTGTTACTACAGATTTACGCAAATACCCTTTCTCATAACCCCTGCGGACACCCTCATTCAAAGCTTGACCTAATGATCCGCCCACAATGTGCAAATCCTGGCCTGCCTCAACGAAGAGTACGGCCATCCCCGTATCCTGACAGATAGGAACACGTTCAGTCCGGGCAATTTCCGCATTTTCAATCAGGCATTCCAATACCTGGCATCCCAAGGGTGAACCTTCCGAACTCAGAGCCTGTTTATAAGAGTCCACAACATCCTCGCCAAGATCATAATTTGCACTTATACATAACTTCTCCACTGCCTCAATAATCTCTTCTACTCTGATTTGTTTCAGTTTATACCCTCCTGACCTTTACATTTATCCCGTAATTTCTGTTTACCGGTTTGCGGTGTTTCTGTTTTTCTATCTTGTCTCCTCAGGCATCGGCACCTCCAGCATTAATAATGGAGCGTGCTGTTGGGCGCCGTAAATATCATTATCCCCCACATCCCCACAGACCCCGGGACGCTCCAGGGTTATCTTGATTGCCTTTGCCGGGGCAAATTCCACAAAAGAAATAACTTTCTCCGGGGACATCGAATATAAGGCGGCAATCTTTTCCGGAGTTATGGCTTTACCGGCAATCACCGCTTGATATATCTCCTGGGTCTTAAAAATAATATCCAGGGTTAATTCATAGGGACCGGCGTTTTTACTCCTAATAACATCAGCCAATTCCCTGAGCGGTTTCCGGACAGTACTCATGAGCCGGCACCTCCTATGTTTTCCCAGCTAACCGGGAAAAGTTCTTCCGGATTATCAAGCGCAAGCAGGTGATGTACAGCGAATTGATAAACTTCCCCGGCTTTAAAATCAGACGGTGAGTAGGGAAAAGCCAGATTGCCCGCAGTAGCCAGCCGGCCCTCAAAACCATAGTGCAGCATGGTTGAGCGGGCAAAGCTGCAAATTGTATTGGCAAGCTCCTGGGTTTGGGCTACTGCTTCGATAATTATCCCTAATTCATGAGGCTGGGGATTTTTTAAGGGTTCCAATTCCCCCATAACACCATTGATCCCATAGAGACGAAACAACAACCTGTACTTTCCCGTCAGCTCCCGGAAATTATCAGCCGCCCGTTCCCGGACCCCGTTGATAATCTCCCCAACCTTGGCAATAAACACCGGGTCCCTGGCTCCGGCAATCGCAACCGTCCGATAGCCGACTAATCCGGCCCCTTCCAGTTTTACAAAATACTGTTGTGCGGGAAGGAAACGGCTGCCCTTAACCCTGACAACCCGCTCGTTCACAGCTTCAAAAGCGGTTTGCTGTAAATCCAGGGTCCCTCCCGGTCCGGGTAAAGTATAGGGATTGGTTTTTTCATAAAGTGTATGGGCGGCTACCGAGGTTGTTGTACAGCGTCTGACCGGATTCAAAGGTTCCACCTCAAACCAATCGGCCGTCAATGTCCCCAGCATACAGTCACTGCCGCTTCCCGGCAAGGAGGCGATTGCGGCACATTCCAGAATTTTACCCATATGTATAGCCAGGCCCCAATCGAATCCCTGCCAAATGGGAAAAGCGGCAAAAACCGCCGGATCATAGGCCCTGCCGGCTATAATTACCTCTGCGCCGCCTCGTAAAGCAGTAATAAAAGGTTCAACCCCCATTTGGCCCACGACCCTTGAAGCCGCTGCCAACGCTTCGGGGTCCAACTGCCCGCCGGGCGGCAGAGGAATAATTTTCCCGGCAGCCAATTTCTCTTTGAGCAGGGGTTTTTTTATTTCTGCCCCGATCACAGCCAGCTTAAACTTCAAGCCTTCTTCTAGGGCTATCTCTCTGACAATATCCAGGCACCACTCTAAATGGACAGCGGCGCCGGAACCTCCGGCTGAACCGACGATTACGGGTATTTTCCTGGAACAGCCGGCCTTCAGCATCAGCGCCAGATCACGTTTGACAGCCTGTCGGTCTGTAAATGAAACACCCGCGCCCAGGTAATACGGCCCGGGGTCAGTCGACCCGGCGTCAACTGCCAAAACATCCGGATTACGGCTTAAACCCGCTGCAAAAGACTCTACCGGGAACCCATATCCCAAGATAGCTGTAGTAGACAACACGACAATCCTGTCTTTAATTCCCCGGATCATTAATGACCACCTTCCAAACAATTTGATTACTAAGCCCGAATTAAATGTAAAACTTTTCCCTGAGCATTTCCAGAAAGGATTCCAACCTTAATTTAGTTCTGGCATCCAGACCTGTCGGATTTTCTCCTTCCAAAGTAAGAATAGGATAATTAAGTTGGCGGCGGATAATTAAATCCTCAATTTGCCGGTAGCAAAAACTCTGGGTATAGTGGATAATCCCGTCCAGTTGCCGGAGTTCAGCCTCCCGGGCAATATCCGTAATCCGTCCGAAAACCGAATAAGGATAAGTATAGAGGCGGTATTGTTCTACAAGATCATCATTGGCAAAAGGCATGCTGAATTGGCGCTGGACCTCATTGAATATCACCCGGGCCCCATGTTGTTCTACGAAATCATAGATTTCAGGATTAATTGGCGGTACCCCGATATACCCTAAACGCACTTCCCTGGTCCGGGCCCGCCTCTCCCGGTTATCTGCCAGTGGTTTCCTCACCCGGGCTTGGGTCAGGAACACTTTCATTTTAGCAGCAAACTCAGCCGGATTGCCATTAAAATCAGAACAGGAAATCAGCCAAAAATGATTTTCCCACCCCGTAACCCTGTTTTCCTGCCAGGAAAGCCTGTCAATCTCCCAGGCCAAAGCCCTGACCTTATCCAGGCTTTTTTTCTGGGCTTCTGTCTCTCCCCAGTCTGTTCCTAAAGCCTGGATGAGCTTGTCTATCTGCAAACGCAGCATGTCGGCATCCCGGTCATAAGGAAATGCAAAAGGAATAATCTCTTTTCCTTCTACTTCCCAGGTTTCCATCAGGGCCTGTGTATTGCTGCAATCCCCCTGGGTTACGGCAATAATCCGCCGGATATCCGGGCTTTTTAAGGCTGTGGAGTACAGACCTTTGATCCAGCCGCAGACATTGCGCGGATAACCTGCCAGTTCCGCCTCGTGGATTTCTTGCATTGGCTCCGGACCGGAAATAAATATATTATTCAAATCAACAGGAGTTTCACCTGCCGCATAAAGTACTTCAATCGGAATAGTAGTTGTGAAACCAATCTTACTCATCATAACCTCTTTAATTTCAGACTCACTTTCCCATTGGACTCTGAGGATATTTGTCCCGGAGAATGGCAAGCGTCCTTTTCATTTCATTATGTACTATCATATAGCCCTCATCAACACCCATTCCCGGTTTAGCCAGCATTTGTACAGGACGCGCAGCTAAAGCGACATGGACTGCAGTCCGCCCGCCGGAATCAGTCTCATTGCAGGAGCCGCCGAGATAAGCGCCCACCCCGTGTTTTTGCGCGTAAAGGACAGCTTCAATTGTATTTTGAATACCTCCCAGATCAGGGGTTTTAATCTGAACCATATCCGCTGCCTTGGCATCCACAAATTCAATAATATCTTCTAATGTATTACACCATTCGTCAGCCACAATCTCAACCCCGATGCCGCAAGCCTGCAACGCTGCCCGTAAAGCGCTTAACTGTTTGATCTGTTCCTCCTTGCCGCCGGCATCCAGCGGACCTTCAATCCGTAAAGGCAAAGGTTTAGCTGCTGCCTCAAGTTTGGTAAAGTAAGCAGTCATTCTCTCCAAATCATCATTAAAAGCCTGGGCAATCGTACCGTAAACATCAAGGTGCAGGGTCGGAAGATAGCCTTTTTCCCCAAGGGACAAGACCCGCCCACGCAACCATTTCAGATATTCTAAGAGCAGCCCGCCGTCTTTGCCTAACTTCGTTTCCACATTATTGATCAAGCCATGGGGTAAAACCCCGGCTCTTTTAATAATGGCTTTATCGGCATTTTCGTAGCGGTCATCTCCGGTTTGGGCGAAGATGGGGACAGGTTCGGTTATTAAAGGCAACTTGTACTCGCGCAAAATCACTTCTGTCATTGTCAGTTTCCCGGCCTTAGCCACGGCATTCAAAATGGCCTGACTGACTCCGTAACGGATAGCCGTATGATAGCGTTCCCCATCCGGCCGCCGGGAATTTTCTACCAGACTTGCCAGACGGCGGAACGAATCCGCTTCCTGGCCGACTAAAAGAGGGGCAATCTCATTAAGTAAAATCGGAATGAATTCCCCGGCTAAAAAGAGGGGATCACGGCCTCCCGCACCCGAGTATTGGACAGCAGCGCAATCCCCGTAAGCAACCTGCCCGTCCGCCAAAAACAACAGGACGGAAATGGATTCCCCCCGCTGCCTTACCGCCCTGAATCCGGGGGTCAAAGGTTCTCCTATGTATGTAAAACCGTCATGGACTGCCCCGGCCTTAATAGCTTTTTGATCATCAAAATAAAAGCCCGTCAATCCCGGTGAAGCCAACATCTTAGTAATTTTCATCATTCAAACCCTCCTGAATCGACGCTCGAGGTCCGATATTTGAATTGATGTCCGAGGTCCGATGTCCGATATTCCAAATCCGATATTCGAAATCCGAATTTCAGAGTTTCTTATAACTTGTAAAATAATATACCATCTTACTAC
>DATMXV010000326.1:0-9303 GCA_035561335.1 Desulfitobacteriaceae bacterium | reverse complement strand
TGACGATCATCAAGGATGAGATCAATAAGAATATCGTCAGCTATGCGGAGCTGTTTGCGAAGTATGTCGATATCCTGAAGTACGGAGTCTATGAGAGATAGACCAACCCGGCCGGAGCGAACAGTTTGCAGAAAATTACCCCTGCCGCCAAAGCCCCACCAGGTTCAGGCGGTATTTTTTTTTGTATTCTCAAGGCATGTGGAGTGTATAATTCTGTTGCAACGGCAGAAGCCTTGATAAATAAAGGGTTTACGGAATTATAGGTGAACACATGCTTTGACGTGAGAGATGCCTTACGTCTTTTCTTTTGCTAGAATATAATAGGGTTTTCCCATTTTACATAGATGACTAAGGAAGGCAAATGAGAATCTGAAAAAGGCAAGGAAAGCGCAATGAAAAATGTAAAAAACAATATAAAAAGAAGCGTAGCAGAATTATCTTTGGAATCAAGAATTCTGATTATTACTTCATTGGTAGGAATGCTGTTTTCTTTTACTGCTGCAATAGGTAATTATCTTTTAGATGCGGGGATTGTCCCCACACTAGCTCCTTTGTTTATGGGCTTAATAACATTTTACTTTTTTTATTTAGCTTACTTCAAGAAAAAGTATATTTTACCGGTATATGGCGCGTTATTATTGCTTACTTTGATTTTTATCCCGCTATTATGGATCTATAATGGAGGCCTGTCCAGCTCCATTCCATTTTTCTATCTTTTTATCATCGGCTTATCAGCGATTTTGCTGAACAAGCTTAAATATAAATTAATTTTGGGCATTCAAATAGCTGTCTTAACCGCCTTATTAAGCATTGAGTTTTATTATCCGGATTCGATAATTAAATATAATTCAGAAACGGCAGTGTTTATTGATAAAGCGATCGCTTTGATTATAATTGGCTTTACCATGTTCATCATGCTCATTAAAATCATGAAGGAGTATCACCGGACTATTGACAAACTAAGGGTTGCGCAGGAAAAACTTAAAAAATCAAATGATGTTTTATATCAAGCTTCAATAACCGATGATTTAACAGGGTTATATAACAGGGGCCGTATTATTGAGTTGCTCTCAGGCCTCATAGAAAGCGGCGGTCAGCAAAAAGGAATATCCATCGTGATGATGGATATTGATCACTTCAAAAAAATCAACGATACATATGGACATCAAGTAGGAGATTTGGTTCTAACTAAAATAAGCGCCTCAATTAGAAAGCATTTTCGTAACACTGATTTTATCGGCAGAATAGGGGGAGAGGAATTTTTAATTCTTATGCCGGATACCAAACTTGAAACCGCGTTTAAGCGGGCTGAAGATATACGAAAATACATTGAGGGCTTAAAATGGGATTATGCGCAATTGCACGTTACCATTAGTGGGGGAATTTATAATTTCAGTGAATCTGAAAGCTGCGATACCGCTTTAAACAAGGTGGACATTGCCTTGTACCAAGCAAAAAGCAGCGGCAGAAATTTAATTAAGTCGTACTGTTAAAGGATTGTTTAATATACGAATTGGATTTAGTCTTTAATTGATATTGTAGGGTATTATATGTGCCAATGAAAGCATACTAAATATATCTAAAAAAAATCATTAATCGTTTAAGCTTGCAGTTCAGTATTTTGGGGTAAATTATATGACAGCTGTCTATTGGTATTGCGCGCTTGGGATTATCGGCACGGTCTTGACTGTTTTCATTTTGATTAAGAAAAAGAATTATTATGAATTGCTGACCTTTTTCCTGTTTGCCATGATGGTCGCTTTCATTGGTGAAATGATTGTATTGCTCTTTTTGAACGGCTATGCTTATTATCCCGGTGTTTTCAAGGACTATTACGCGGAGAACCTTTTCGGCCATATAATTCCCAATGCCACCTTATGGCCTGCCACCGCCCTGCTTGTGGCCGCCTACTCCTTGCGTTACCGCTGGATCGTTTTGATAACAGTCATCTACACATTATTGGACATTCTCTATGTCAGGCTGGGAATCTATCAGCATAATTGGTGGAGAACATGGATGACCAGCGCCGCGATTTTCTCCTATTGCGTTTTTATGAAAGCATGGTATGCTCAGTTGAAAAACAAGCGGCGTACATTCCTGCGGTTTATAACCCTCTGGTTTGCTTTATTAATTATCATGAAGCTTCCGGTGACCGCATTGCTGCTGACCGGCATGCAGCATGCTTATGTCGGCTGGTTTGAAAACACCTACAGGGACTCCGGGGTATTCTCCGTTTTTTATAACGCGGCGGTGTCCTTGGGCTGTGCCTTTTTCATATGTGTATTGAAAAAGTGGTATTGGAAACTCGTTCCCTTCCTTCTTTACTTCACAGGCGACGCCGTTTTAACCGGCCTCGGACTGCTCTTCTTTAGTGGAGGCTGGAATATTTACTATTTTATGCTCACGCGTCCCCTATGCCTGATTTTATTTATCGCTCTCGAAAACAAATATCCTTATAAATTGCAGAACAAATACCCTGAGAAGAACAGTTTTAAGCCGCCTGTTGTATAACTGTTGCCGGCGATAAGCGGTTATAGATGGCTGTGTTCGTTAGTTCATTTTATAGGGAAAGACAATGATATAACAATTAAGGAAGGGTTTTCTACCCTCCCTTATATTTTTTGAACTATTCAGATCGCTAAACAATCGTATTCATTTGCTTATAAAAGGATGTACCTTGGCATCTGGTTAGCGTCACCTTAATTATAACATATAAAAAATTGCAAATGCAGACTATTTGTTCCGGTTTGCTGCTGCTATAATGCAATAGCAAGTTAATGCGATTTGTTGGAGAGGATTATTATGGGAAAGGATGTCATCAAAATTATCAAAGAAGAATTGCCAAAGGAGGGAAACGTATGAGTCCCTTTGTGCTTGGTTTTCAGGACATTGACAAAACAAAACTCATGGCTGTCGGTGGTAAAGGCGCGAACCTGGGGGAACTTGCCAGGATTGAAGGAATTCGCGTACCGGATGGCTTTTGTATTTCTACTGAAGCCTTTAAAAGAATCATTGGGGCAGCGCCGGCGCTTAACGAATTACTTGATCAGTTATCAATTCTCAAGGTGGAAGAGCGGTATAAAATCAGGGAACTTAGCGGTGAGATGCGCAGAGTCATCGAAGGGACAGCTATCCCTGAAGACATTAGTGAAGAGATCACCGCCTACCTCTCCGGGCTTGGAGAAAAAAACGCCTATGCCGTACGCTCCAGTGCAACGGCGGAGGATTTACCGGCGTCCTCCTTTGCCGGCCAGCAGGATACGTATTTGAACATTATCGGCAAGGAGGCCATCCTCAAGCATATCAGCAAGTGCTGGGCTTCGCTGTTTAGCGGGAGGGCGGTAACTTACCGCCTGCAAAACGACTTCGACCACCGTAAAGTCCGCCTGTCTGTGGTTGTTCAGAAGATGGTCTTTCCGCAGGCGGCAGGGATTTTGTTTACGGCCGATCCCGTTACAGGCAACCGAAAGGTCGCCTCCATTGACGCCGGCTTCGGCCTTGGCGAGGCTTTGGTCTCCGGCCTGGTGAATGCGGATATCTATAAAGTGCGTGACGGTAAGGTGATCGCTAAGAAAATATCCGCCAAGAAGCTGGCTGTTTATGCCTTAAAAGACGGCGGGACGCAAGCACAGGAGATTAAGTCTGAGCAGCAGAACAGGCCAGTGCTCACCGATGAGCAGATTTTGCAGCTTGAGCGCCTGGGCAGAAAGATCGAAGAACATTTCGGCTGCCCCCAGGACATCGAATGGTGTTTGGCTGATTATACATTTTATATTGTCCAGAGCCGTCCAATCACGACTTTATTCCCTATCCCCGAAGCGAGTGATCAGGAAAATCACGTTTATGTATCTGTCGGCCATCAACAAATGATGACTGATCCCCTGAAACCATTGGGAATGTCGATATTCCAGTTAACATCTTTTGGACCCAGGTTTAAAGCCGGCGGAAGATTGTTTGTTGATGTTGCCCAGATGCTGGCTTCGCCTGCCGGCAGAGAAATGTTATTAGATACCATGGAACAACATGAGCCGCTCATCAAAGACGCGCTTATGACCATCATAGAGCGGGATTTTATAAAATTGTTACCGGATGATAAAAAAGAACTGAATGACAAGAAAGAACAGAGTCCCGGTAAAAGCAATAAAGCTATGCCGTCTGCGGGTTCTCAACCGCAGACCGAAAACGATCCGGCAATCGTTTCTGATTTGATTAAGCGCAGTCAAACATCGATCGCAGAGTTAAAACACAACATCCAAAGGAAATCAGGAGCGGATTTATTTGATTTTATCCTGGAAGATATCCGGATATTAAAGAAGATTTTATTTGACCCGCAAAGTTCGGCTGTGTTTATGGCTGCTATGGATGCGTCAGCATGGATCAATGAAAAAATGAACCAGTGGTTAGGTGAAAAAAACACGGCAGACACGCTTTCTCAATCAGTGCCCAACAATATCACTGCGGAAATGGGTCTGGTGCTACTCGATGTCGCCGATGTGATTCGTCCCTATCCGGAAATAATTGCTTATTTACAGCATGTAAAAGATGATAACTTTTTGCCTGAATTGGTCAAGTTTGCCAGCGGGCAGGAAGTCCGGGATGCTATCCGTGCTTATCTCAGCAAATACGGAATGCGCTGCAGCGGAGAAATCGATATAACGAAACCGCGTTGGAGTGAAAAACCAATTACCCTTGTCCCCATGATTCTTAGCAACATCAAAAACTTTGCGCCTGATGCCGGTAAGCGGAAATTTGAGCAAGGGCGGCAGGAAGCGTGGCAAAAAGAACAAGAGTTATTAGCGCGTTTAAGGCAATTACCGGATGGCGAACAGAAAGCCGAAGAAACAAAACGAAAGATCAGCCTCATCCGGAATTTCATTGGTTACCGTGAATATCCCAAATACGGCATGATTAGTCGCTACTTCGTTTATAAGCAGGCTTTACTGAAAGAAGCCGGACAACTCGTACAAGCAGGCGTGATTCAGGAAAAAGAAGATATATACTATCTCACTTTTGCAGAACTTCACGAAGCCGTACGCACCAATAAACTGGATTACCAGATCGTAAGCACACGAAAAGACGAGTACAAATTATATGAAAAACTGACTCCCCCGCGTGTGATCACGTCTGACGGTGAAATCATTACCGGGGAGTACAAACGGGAAAATCTCCCGGCCGGAGCGATTGCCGGTCTGCCTGTTTCATCCGGTGTTACAGAGGGACGGGCGCGTGTCATCTTAAACATGGAAGAGGCTGAACTGGAAGATGGCGATATATTAGTCACCCCTTTTACTGACCCCAGCTGGACACCATTGTTTGTATCCCTAAAAGGCCTGGTCGCCGAGGTTGGCGGACTGATGACCCATGGAGCGGTTATCGCCCGTGAATATGGCTTACCGGCAGTTATCGGAGTAGAAAATGCGACCAAACTGATCAAAGACGGGCAGCGCATTCGCGTGCATGGAACGGAAGGGTATGTAGAAATCCTATAATGGGAAAGGTGTTATCCTCCTCCCGGGGAGCTAAATAAAAGATGGCTAACCACTATATGAGTGGTTTTGAAGGAAAAAATAAGGAAAAAACTGGCTAAAAAATGCATTTTTGTGTCCAGTTTTTTGGGTCATTTCGTAGATGAAGGCATCGGAAACTCAAATTTCTGATGTCTTTGTTCATTCTGCGGCGCAGCGCGTTTTTGGCTCGTTAAGAGCGTTGCTCCAGCATGATCTTTATCAGTTCAGTCCGGTTTTTTATTTTAAGTTTTGCATAAATATTCTTGATGTGAGATTTCACGGTGTTATCGCTAATGTGAAGCTCAGAAGCCACAATTTTGTAGTTTTTGCCTTCAAGTAACAGTTTCGCGACCTCGCGTTCGCGCTCGGTCAGCTCCGCCAAAGCGGCAACACGGTGCAGCGCTTCATTTTGCTCATGCGCGGGCATTTCGGATAGCTCTGTCAGGTAAGCATGATCTTTAAGCAATACTGACAACCTCTTGTGCAAAAGCGGAAGAATAGAGAGGCTGACGCAAACAACCGCTAAGGCCACCAAAGTGGCATTGCTGCTCATGCCGATAGCGTTTCCAAGCATACCGCCCATAAGGACTCCGAGGACATTAGCGGAAAGCCCGATCCCCAATATCTTGGCGGCATTTTTATCGAAGTCCAGCATTTCTCCGAGGATGCTCCACCAGAATAAGTCGTACACCCCGCAGGCCCCGAGCATCAGCGTATCCACCACGAGATAGCTTGAGGCCGAGCGGTCGAGGGACATAAAAGCGATAAACGAAAAGCCAATCATCGCAATGGCCACATAAAGAATGTAGGTTCTGTTTGTCTTGCGCGGCAGGTTCCTCATGATAAACAGGGCCGCAATATAGGGAACGGCCCAATACCAGCTTACAAGCCCCTCCAGATGCTCGAACGCAGGGTTTATTACCTGATACATAAGCCCGGAGTTAATGGTGATAATCACAACGAACAAATACAAAAACGCCAGGGGCTTATAAACACTCGGCAGATTATCCGCCGGTTGCGCCCCGTGATCCAATACGGGCTTTCCGTCATCAACGGGAAGCCTGAGCGCAAAAAAGAAGGCCGCAAGCAGCACAAGCATGGCGAAGGAAAGCCCGATTCGCGGCGCGATATGAATGGCGGCCATATTAAGGGCAATCATCACAATGTTGGAATAAATGAGCCCATCGGCGGTGGTTTTGATGCGCTCGTTTTTGGCGGTGCAGGCTTTTAAGTAAAAGCCCCACGAGGCGACTGCCCAGCCTGCCACGAAGGAGGCGGATATCAGGGCGACGTTCCACAGCGCCGATGGCGGGAAGAAAAATGGGCACGTGCCTAAAATGCAATAAACGGATGCAAACAGCAGCATCCGCTTCGCCGCGCGCGCGGACTTAATAACAAAGCCACAGGAAAACAGCCCGGCAAAATGGATGGCGATGGCGCCGAATATGAAGCCGTGCGGGTCTAAGCCGTAGCTGTCGGCTATGGCGTACAGAATCTGTCCTTCAAAGGGAAAAGCAAGCAGCCACGCAAAAAGCAGCGCAAAAACGATAACGGACAACACCCGGTCATTAATCCTGATTTTTATCTTTGGCGCCTCCGCCGTCATCGCTTCAGCCCTCCTTTTATCTAGTTGACTCTTTAGCAATAAATATATCATGAGAATATGTTCATTGAATAGAGGTGACTTAAAAGCTATTTCCGGACTGATTCCGCTTAAATCATCCATAATTTCCCAAAAAGGATGGCAGGAGGTGGATAGCGCCGTATTAGCCAGAGGAGACGACTATGATATAATATTCACCGAAGGAACAACCATTTATAAATCATGAATTTAAACAAAAGGGGCAGATATATGGAAACTGAATAGCAATATCGGCAATGCCAACTGATGGCGGCAGTTGAATTCTCCCGAAAGGAGGAAATGAATCGATGAATACTGAAATCTATTACTTTTCCGGAACAGGCAACTCACTTCATGTGGCCAAGGAATTGGCCAAGCGGCTGCCCGGCTCGGAACTCATCCCTATTGTCAGTATTTTGGATAATGATGTGATTATAACCAGGGGAGAAATTGTCGGTTTTGTTTTCCCTGTGTATTTTACAACTGTGCCTTTTCCTGTTCGTAGTTTTCTAAAGAAGCTCAATCCGGATTCCGCCAAATATATCTTTTCGGCAGCAACACGGTCGGGTACTTTTTCTGTCGCAAACAGGAACGTGCGGAGCATATTGAAAAAGAAAGGGAAGCGTCTCGACGCTCAATTTGTTCTCAATATGGCCGGCAACTCACCGACTGGTTTAAAACCGGGGAAAGGTGATGAGAACTGGGTACATAGGATAAATAAAGAAAAAGTATCCCAATTGGAAACAGAGCTCCAGTCCAGCCTCGATCTAATCTGTAAAGTTATCCTGGCCCAGGAGAAATATCCCCCCAAGGCAATTCCCAATCCCTTTTTTGCTGTTTTGGAACGGGTTATGTATCTTCTGACCCGTAACATGAAAACGCAAATCAATTATTATCCCGATTCTACATGTACAGGCTGTGGTTTATGTGAAGAGGTATGTCCGGCGCAAAAGATCCGGATGCATGAAAAGAAACCGGTATGGCGTAAAGATGTAAACTGTTATTATTGCTACGCATGTTTCAATTTCTGTCCGGCCCAGTCGATATTGGTTGAAAACAAGTATACAAAAAAGGATGGCAGGTATTTTCACCCTGATATTACAGCCGTTGACATTGCCGGGCAAAAACGAAAGTTTTCCGGAAACTGAACAATAATCATTGAGAGGAGAAATCGGATACCGAATTCAAAGGGAGTATGTTTCATGAAAAATGAGATCTTTCTTTCTGTGGAGGGGTTAAGCAAACGTTATGGCGGCATACCGGCAGTAGATAAAGTGAGTTTTTCCATGTATAAGGGTGAGGTTTTTGGCTTGCTTGGACCAAATGGCGCCGGTAAAACCACCACGATAAAAATGTTGTGCGGCCTTCTGAAAGCTGATGAAGGCAGGATGACCTTTGCCGGAATCCCCATGGCCACAGGGTACCGTCGCATTAAAAGCATGATCGGTTTGTGTCCCCAGGAGATTGTTATCTGGGAACTGCTGACCTGTTACGAACAATTGAGATTTGTCGGAATGTCTTATGGACTATCCCCGAAGGAAGCCGGCAAAAAAGCTGAAACCCTTTTGGAAACATTTGAGCTGCAAGGTAAAAAGCACAAACTTGCCAGGACGCTTTCCGGAGGAATGCAAAGAAGGTTGAATATCGCCCTGGCCCTTGTACATGATCCGGAGCTTATCATCCTGGACGAGCCTCAGGCAGGCCTCGATCCTCAGAGCAGGATACTTGTGCGATCTCGGAGACTTTTCTGGAAAAACAACTGCCCTTGAATGAATTTGAACAGTATGTTCCGGGTCTTATATCCCTGGCGATTCTCATGATTCTTTTTACAGCATCAGCTTCCATTGTCAAAGAAAATGACAAAAAGACGCTGATCAGACTGAAGCTCAGCCGCCTCGGCGCCTTTAATTTCCTGGCCGGCATCTGTATTGTGCAGACAATAGTGGCTGTCGCCGCAATTGTCCTCTCCCATGGCATACAGAATGCTGCTGCTTATTACAAAGGAACGGATAAGCGCTTATGGAAGGGAATTTATAAAAATGCTTGGCTTGGATAATTTAAATACATATTGGCAATAGGATTTAATAACTATATTTTAAATCATAAGTAGTAAGTATATGTGGAGGCTAAGTTTATGAAAGGTTTATCTATAGCGCAGTAATACTTGTTAGGGAT
>DATMXV010000325.1:0-2634 GCA_035561335.1 Desulfitobacteriaceae bacterium | reverse complement strand
GCTGAGATGCGTGGCTGCCAGCATAATTTCACCAACCTGTTTGCCTGGTCAAATATTTATAATTATTATGTAGCCCAGGTTGGGGATTTTCTGGTTGTTAAAGGGGAAAGCCCGGAGAAAGTCCCCGGATATTTATATCCTGCAGGCCGGGGCAATCCCGGACCAGTCTTGACGGCAATGAGCCGGGATGCCTTAAACTGTGGCAGTGAATTCAGGTTGGTCGGGTTGTCCCCGGAAAACATTGCCGTGCTTAACAGTCTGTTTCCGGAAAATTTTGAGTTTATGGAAATGCGGGATAGTTTTGATTACATTTACCTATTGGATAATCTTGTAAATTTAGTTGGCAATAAATATCAGGCTAAGCGCAATCATATCAACCGGTTTGTTAAAAATAATGTTTGGAGCTATGAGCAGATATCTCCCGAAAACTTAGGGGAGTGTTGGGAGATGAATATCGAGTGGTGTAAAGTACATGGCTGCAGAGAGGATGAATCACTTTATAATGAAAACTGTGCCGTAAGCCGGTGTTTTGCGTATTTCTCAGAGCTTGGCCTGGAAGGCGGGCTGCTTCGTTTGGGAGAAAGAGTTATAGCTTATACGATGGGGGATAAACTGAATTCAGATACATATGATATCCATATTGAAAAAGCTTTTGGTGAGATACAGGGTGCTTATCAAATGATTAACCGTGAGTTTGCGTCCTATATCGGGAAAAATCATCCTGAGATAATTTATGTTAACCGGGAGGAGGATATGGGTAATGAGGGTTTGAGAAAAGCCAAGTTATCATACCATCCTCTGAGAATGGAGCAAAAATACCTGGGCAAATTACTGGGATCAAAGTTGGTTTGAATATTAAACCCGGCAAAAGAGGATTATGAGAGTTAAGATGAACGAAATCAGACTGGCCCAAAAAGGTGAGATATCCCGGCAAAAAGAATTGTGGCAACTTTGTTTCGGAGACAGTAACTTATTTATCGATTTTTATTATGCCAACCGGTACAAAGAAAATGAAACGGCACTGCTGCTTGAAGACGGTGAGATTATAGCGATGCTGACAATGCTGCCTGTCAGCATCGAGGCTTCCGGGCAAAGCTATGCTGCTGCCATGCTCTATGCAATTGCGACTCATCCTGAATACCGGAACAGGGGATATGCTACTTTATTGATAGATTTTGCCCATCAGTATTTGGCACAAAAACACCTGGTTTTCTCACTCCTTGTCCCTGCAGGGAAGCAGCTTTTCAATTTCTATCAACAGCAGGGATATCAGGATGGTTTCTATATCAGAGAAGCGTTCCTTACCAGGAACAAGATAGACAGTTGGGATCTTGCTGAAACAGCCGGCAGTATTATGTCAGTTGTTTCTCCTGAAGAATATAATCAGAGGCGGGATCAGCAGCTTAGAGGAAAGCTTTATGTATCCTATCGTAATGAGGATATTGGTTACCAGAAAAAAGTGTCAAAGTTATCCGGGGCGGATATATTCGGACTGAAAATTGAAGAAGTTGACGGTTGTGCGGTTATTGAAAGAATTAATCAGGATAAGATAATTATAAAAGAACTTCTTATTAACAATGAGTTTATACCGGCGGCTGTCAAACATATATCCCGGGTCTTGCCGGCCAAAGAATATATTTTACGCTTGCCTGTATTTTCAGGTGAGCAGCTTAAAGGCACTATCCGTCCTTTGGGTATGATCAGAGCGCATAATAAAATTAATCCTGAAACAATTATTAAGGATCATGGGTACCTGGGTTTAGCTTTTGATTAGGCAAAGAATCTTCGGGTACTTATTTAAGCGGCCGGATAACAGCCAGGTCCAAAGCCACCAGGATTAAAATTGCGATAAGAACAGCCTCAAGGCCTTTAGAAGAAACACTTGTCCGGTAATTCATTTGCACTGGTAAATTATATACAGGATAGGAATTAGCTTTAAGATAATTGGGGGCTGGAAAGGTCTGCCGGGCTGGCGGTTGAGTTTGAGGCTGCAGCAGGGGATAATTGTTAGGGTATGGATAATTAAACCGGAAATAATTGTCAGGGTAAGAATAATTAAACCGGGGACTATTGATAGCTGTTGATTTCAACGCGCAACTATGATTGAATAGACGGAAAGAGGGAGTGTATGGCAGATATCCCGGTCTATTTAAGACAGGAGCAGAGTTATATGCTCCTGGAATCATATTCAATCTCTCCTTTTTACAAAATCCGGAAGGGCCGGGCCGGGTTACTTGTCCCCCGGCAGAGGGCTAAGGGGCTATTGAGCCCCTGCCAGACCATATAACAAGAGGTTTGCAGTTTTGTGGGTCTAAACCCGAACTGCTGCCTAGAGGACCAGCAGTTCAGGTTTATTCTTCTGAGGCTTGTTCTTCATATTGGATTCTTCTTTTCCGAAATAGGCCGACATATACGTTTTCCGGCGCCCATGCTTCATTCTCATATAACATGTCCGGACCGGAATACCGGTTTCTCATCTTCCCAAATAAGCTTGAAGAACCAAAGAGTAATTGATCTTCCGCCTCATTGGAGGATTCGGAAACAGGGGTGGCTTCAAGAACTTCTTTTTCAGTATTCAGAGGCTCTTTTGTGGCAGTCAGACTTTTTTTAATATATTTTTTGAAAAATTTTTTA
>DATMXV010000324.1:0-8778 GCA_035561335.1 Desulfitobacteriaceae bacterium | reverse complement strand
AAAGTATTACTGCAAGTGCGCCGCTGTTTATGCCGTCACGCCACTTTGCCGTCCATGGCAGTGGCTAATCAGAACATCCATGTTCAAGTCATGGCAACAGCGGTATCAGTCCATCCGTGGATAAGTCCCATTGGCGTGCTTAACGTTTTATCGTCTACGTTCATTTACGCAAATTCCGCTTAATGCTCTCTCTGCAATAGTTGCTTAATACTTTTTGCAGTGAAATCAAGTTTAAATAAAGTTTATATTATGGAGGAGGTATAGTAATGGTATATGAAGTCTGTGCTTTGGTTCTGACAATTATTTTCAGTATTGTTGGCATTAATCTGGTAATTGTATTGTTTTCTGCCAATGGATTAATAACAGAAGTGAGGAAGGCCCTTAAAATTTTTAATAAAAATTTGCCGGCCCTATTGTCAGATGTGCACTGTACGGTTTCCGATCTGGAAAAATTAATAGTAACAACCAGGGAATGTCTGGATTTGATAAGATGTAAAGTTCTCAGTCCCTTATATTCTCTAGCCAGTTTATTAGATGCTGTTAAAGTTGGCTATAAAGCGTGGCGAATTGTCAGAAAGGAACATGATGAATCAGAATCAAGCGAGCCAGCTGAATAATTAAGGTGGTTTTGCTTGGAAAACACAAGAATTAAATACGGATGACAATACTATAATGTTATCAATAAGTAACAACATATTCATGAACTCATGAATAGATGAGGTGAGATAAATGATTAGGATTGGTCATAATCCGAACACGAATATGTTGCCAATATTTCATTTTCTGCCTCAGATAAACACTCTTATTGAAAATATTACAGCTGAACCGGCTGAACACAATGCCATGTTAGCTGATGGGATAATCGACATGGCCCCAATAAGTTCTTTCTCATTAGGAGAGCATTGGCGGGAATATTTTGTATTTCCTGATCTTAGTATTTCAGCCAGGGGTCAAATAGGATCAATCCTCTTATTTTCTAAAGTTCCCTTAACCCAACTACAGGATAAGACTATAGCGCTTACTGATTTTTCGGCAACATCCGCTAATCTGGTAAAGATCCTGTTACATAAATACTACCGGGTATTTCCCAAATATATAACCATAACCCTGGATTTGCCGGGAATGCTGGCAATAGCTGATGCCGCCTTGTTAATTGGCGACTTGGCAATTCAAGCAGCTCTGGGGCAACCGGATTGCCTGATCTATGATCTGGGTGAGGAATGGTTTAAAATTACCGGATGCACCATGACTTATGCTGTCTGGGCTTTCCCCAAAAAACTGGTTATTGAACGCTCCCATGAAGTTGCCGAAGTTTACAATTTACTGCTGGAGGCGAAAGAAAAAGCCTTAAATAATATTGAAGAAATTGTTAATGTCAGTATGGGAATGCTCGGGGGAAGCAAAGCCTTTTGGCAGGCTTATTTTGAACATATTTATTACGGGCTGAATCAGGAATATTTGCTTGGGTTAAAAACGTATTTTGATTTTTGTTATGAATTAGGAAATCTAACGAGTAATCCAAGTATCAGTTTTTGGCCATAGGAGTAATTTCATGGGATATTGGGTTTATCTTGCACGCTGTGGAGATTCCACTATTTACACGGGTGCAACTACCGACTTAAAACGCAGGATTCACGAACATAATAAGAAGGGTAACAAAGGAACCAGATATACGACTTCACATAAACCTGTGCTCCTGGCTCAGGCCTGGGAAGTCTTTACCTGGTCTGATGCCTTACGTCTAGAATCAGCTATTAAAAAGTGTGACAGGGCTAAAAAAGAAAGACTCATTAAAAATACTGAGGAGATTCATGATTTGGCCAAACTAAGGATGTTAGGTTTTATAATAAATCCGGTATTTCCTTTGCCGGACATACCTTGGTGAGCGAACGGGCCTGTTTCAGCGATTTCATAACCGAGCACAGCTTCAATATACGGGATATTCCAAAAGGCAGCAGCCAAAAGAAGATATTATACTGTGAGGTGTGCAAAATTTCGAGTAGTGTGCTAATATCTTGGGTTAAAAACCAGTTTTCCGGCTAAATTTGTGCAAATTTTTAATTAATGCGCAGATATTTGAAATATATTTGCTTATATTTTGAACATTACTTTAAATTTTGCACGCTTTACTACAAAAATATAATGGTCCAAGAGGAGCGAGGCCAACTTTTTCATAACTTAGTAGACATTATCAGAATAAGCGCATAAAATTCCGATTTATCGGGCAGTTCTGAACTGCGGATTATCCATATAATTCAGTCAAGATAAACAAAACAAACTGAAGCCAAACAAACCCCTATGTTTGTCCCATAATCGTAAACGTTTACGATTATGGGACAGGCTGGTTATCTGAGGTTTAGCACAAGCGTGAGCCTGGCCGCATATTCTGTGAATGATTTTCTCAGCAAAGCGATGCAGGAGAGAATGGGGGGCTGAAAGATCATTATCAGACGGCGATTATCGGCTGCGGCTCGGCCGGAATGGCCGCGGCTTTAAATGCCCAAATCCGCCGCCTGGATTATGTTTAAACAGAAAATTTACTGGTTGAATTTTCAGGATAGACCCCCATACTTTTTAGGCGCTATCAGAAGGATGAAAATTAAACGGAGGGAGATTCAAGTGTAAAGAGAACCGTTTGGCGGAGGAGCGTTAAGCGAACGAAACGGAGCAGCGTTAAGAAGTGCCATTGGTTTACATGCAGACTAACCCGGAGGTTTGGTACTTTAGCTGCATAGTGGAGTGAGCAGCTCTGGAGCACTGGTGAACGTACATTTGAATCTCCCGGAGTAGGATATCTTATATAATAATTTATAACCAGAGTACGTAGTTGAGAGAGCAGTCTTAAATTTTATATAAACCTTTACCAATAAATTCTCTTAAAATTGAATTAAAGGGGATTTTGCCTGTATCTATTGGATTAAAGAAAGAAAGCATCCGCAGCAATAAGGAGACAATGTCGTGATGGGGACTGTCCTTGGGAACGGATTTTAACAAGGGTTCTGCGAATTTGCGCAGGGCATTGAGTTCATAGAGAAGACTGGAGTTAAACATAATATCTGCTTCTTCCTGATAGGGAAAAATAATAGTATTTTCCCCGCGGCGAACACTGCTCCATTGGGCAAAAGTTTGTTCGGGATTTGATCCCCGGGTTCGATGGTCCCGGACTAAGCGACGAATTAAACGTACTTCGGAGGTTGGTATTCTATTATAATTGTCAATGTTGGACTGGAAAAGAGAACTGATGTAAATCTTGAAAAGTTGATTTCTATCCAAAGAAGGAACTAACCGGGGATTAAGGCCGTGGATTCCTTCTATGAGCAGAATCTCATTATCTTTAAGATATAAAGGTATTCCTTGGGCAAGCCGCTGTCCGGAAATAAAATCGTAAACCGGGGTTTCGACAGTACCGCCTTTGATCAAAGTTTTAAGATGAGAATCCAAAAGCGGCAAGTCCAGGGCTTCGATGGCATCATAGTCATAGAGTCCGCTGGCATCACGGGGTGTTTGTTCACGGGAAAGGAAATAATTATCCAAAGAAAGGGCTATAGGATGCAGGTTGTTAACCTTTAACTGTGTTGATAACCGTTGCGTAAAGGTTGTTTTTCCGGAAGATGACGGTCCGGCTATAAGAATGACCCTGATGTGCCTGCGCTGTTTTAAAATACGATCAGCAATTAAGGATATCTTTTTTTCATGCAGGGCTTCAGCCAAAGATATCAGTTCAGTTGAATTTTTGGCTAAGATAGCATCGTTTACACTTTTTACTTTTGCCAGCCCGAGATTTTCCACCCAACTCTGAGATTCACTGAAAGTGGCCGAAAGTTTTTCCGGTCGAACAAGCAAAGCACAGGAATCAGGGTGGTTATACTCAGTATAGTGAAGAATAAAACCGGGAGGGTAATCAACAAGCCGGCAATATTCTACAGCCCCTGAACGGTCCAATACTTTGAAGAGGGATTTGAGTTTTTGACCGTTAAGCTGACAGTGAATAAATCCGTCATTCCCGGTATAAGAAGAAATGGGGATATCGGCTGCAATCCATTCCATAAGCTCTTTTTCAATTTCTTTTACCTCTCGTGGAGAAACTAAGGAATTTTCCAATTCACAATATATTCCATCCGGTATGGAGTGCATAATTCTTAATTGTTCATTTGGGAATAACTTTTCAACAGTTAAAATCAATCCCAAAACCAGGCTTTGCCGGTTCCGGCTGTTGCGGCGGAAAGAGGTTTCTGCCATTGTTTATTCACCTTGCTTTCTTTAGTCTGCAAAAAAATATTCGACACAAGAAAATTAATTACCTGCAATCAAGCTGTACTTGCATTTATTCAGACAAAGGAAAATAATAAAAGTTGTCGAATGTTAAAAAGTCATAATAATTTAGGAGGGACCAAATTGTACGATAGTACACGGGGAAATCAACAAAATCAAACTGCATCTCAAGCAATTGCCTGGGGAATGGTACCGGGCGGCGGCTTGTTTGTTCCCAATGTTATTCCTAACATTCCTTGGCAGCAGGTACGGGGCCTTTCCTACCCGGAATTAGTCGTTAAGATTATGTCTCCATATCTTGAGGAGTTTACACCAGAGATTATTAAACATATAGGATCAATTTATTCGCAAGCTGTTTTTGAGTGGGATAATCCGGCGCCATTGGCAGATGTAGGTGACTTTGGTGTCCTGGAACTGTGGCATGGCCCAACAGCCGCTTTTAAAGATATGGCCCTGCAGGTTTTACCCTCTTTATTAAGGGCGAGTTTGAAAAACCTGGCTAATAATTCGGAAGTTATAATCCTGGTGGCAACTTCAGGAGATACAGGCAAAGCTGCCCTGGAAGGTTTTAAAAATGTGCAGGGAATGAACATTATTGTATTTTATCCGGATGGCGGAGTCAGTCCTGTTCAGGAGCGGCAAATGACAACGACTGAAGGAAATAATGTCCATGTAGTTGCTGTTAAAGGAAACTTTGATGATTGTCAGACTGCTGTGAAAGAAATATTTGCTTCTGATCGTCTCAGAGAAAAATTAGCCGGGAGGAAAATGATTTTTTCTTCGGCAAATTCTATCAATTGGGGCAGGTTATTACCGCAAATCGTTTATTATTACTGGGCATATCTGCAAGCTGTTTTACATGGGAAGATTAAACCCGGGACAAAAATCAATCTTGTGGTGCCAACAGGGAATTTCGGCAATATCCTGGCAGCTTATTATGCCAAGGAAATGGGTCTTCCGGTTAACAGATTAGTTTGTGCTTCCAATAAAAACAAGGTTTTGACTGATTTCTTCAAGGATGGGATATATCAAAGTAAGCGGACTTTTTATTTAACTATGTCTCCCTCAATGGATATACTTATTTCCAGTAATTTTGAACGCTTCCTGTATGAGATGAGTGGCAGGGATAGTGAGAAGATTAAGTTATGGTTCCGGGAACTAAGCAGCTCCGGCAGCTTTCGGGTTGATCAAAAGACCTTGGAACGCAGCCGGTCTGAGATTTTTGCCGGTTGGGCTGATGAAGATCAGGTTTTGACTTCTATTCATCAGGGATATGAAAAATTCGGCTATGTTTTTGACCCGCATACAGCCGTCGCCAGGAAAGTATATGAAGATTATGTGAAATTAACCGGGGATAAGACCTATAGTGTTATTGCTTCGACAGCCAGTCCTTTTAAATTTGCCGCCAGTGTTTTTAAAGCAATCTCTAAACAAACAGAGATAACTGATGAATGGGAGGCCTTGAAAAATTTAAGTATTAAAACAGGCTGGGAAATACCAAGAGGTCTGAGGAACCTGCGGGAAAAACCGGAAAAGAGAGTTCTGAAATGCAACCCGCAGGGAATTAAAAACACAATTGAACAAATTTTCAATATATAAGTAAAATCTAAACCGTTTCGGCTTGCCATCGCGGAAAAAATCAGGTAAAATTAACCGGGAAGGTTGGGGAACCTTCTTGGGAGATAGGTGGACGAGGTGGCAGAAACAGGCAGTGGAACGTACGCTGCCTGTTTCACTGTTTACAACGTTTTAAGTCGATTATTAGAATTTTAAAAAACCGTTTAATCCTAAATACGACAGCTTAAACCACATAATGAGCATTTCAACGGAAAAACTTTATATTCCTTAGCTAATTAATTATAATAATATTAAGAATTTAGTGAACTTAGATTTATTATTGGAGGCTAATATAAAACTTGAAGACAATTCTGTCTTTGAGCTTTACTTATGTAATCTCAAAGAATAAAGGGAAGGTGTATTGAAGGCCGTTTTATCAAGGCCGTTTTTTTAGGCTATTTACAATTTATTTTAAAAGAGATAATTTTTTAAGGTATTTAGAAGTACCTGAAGAAATATTAATTTGGAGGGAAAGATATGGCAAACGAAGAGTTTTATTATCCGTCAGCGGAATTCTCCGCAGCAGCCACAGTTAAAACTGCAGCCGAGTATGATGCAATGTACAAGAGGTCTGTCGAAAGCCCCAATGAGTTCTGGGCAGAGATGGCTGAAGAAAACCTGACTTGGTTCAAAAAATGGGATAAGGTTGAAGAATACAGTTTTACCGATCCTGTAAAAGTAAGCTATTTTGCAGGCGGAAAACTGAACATGTCTTATAACTGCCTGGACCGTCACCTGAATGATGCAACCAAAAATAAGGCTGCTCTGATCTGGCAAGGCGAACCTTTAGATGAATCCAGGATCCTTACTTATCAGCAACTGCACTATGAAGTTTGTAAATTTGCCAATGTTTTAAAGGGTTTAGGCGTTAAGAAGGGCGACCGTGTAGCCCTCTACCTGCCTATGATTCCCGAAGCAGCTATTTCCATGCTGGCCTGCGCCCGCATCGGCGCCATTCATACCATTATTTTCGGCGGATTCAGTGCTGAAGCCTTAAGAGACAGAATCAATGACGCCGGTTGTGAAATCCTGGTTGCCAATAACTATGGCTATCGTTCCGGCAAATTACTTGCTGCCAAAGATATTGCTGACGCCGCAATGGCTCAATGCCCCTCAATCAAAAAGTGCATAGTTGTCGAGAGAGTTAAAAAAGAATGCGCTATGACTGAAGGCCGCGACTATCTCTACAGCGAACTTATGGCTAAAGCTTCCTCCAAATGTGAAGCAGAACAAATGGATGCTGAAGATCCGCTCTTCATTCTGTACACCAGCGGCAGCACCGGCAAACCTAAGGGTGTTATGCATACGACAGCAGGTTATGCCCTTTATGGCATGATGACCGTAAAATATTTCTTTGATATTAAACCGGAAGATGTTTACTGGTGTACAGCCGACGTTGGCTGGGTAACCGGACATACCTATGTTGTTTACGGCTCTATGTGTAATGCCGCAACTTCCTTAATGTTCGAAGGCGTTCCTAATTATCCCGCACCGGACAGGTTCTGGGAAGTTGTTGAGAAATACGGAGTAACTGTATTCTATACGGCTCCTACCGCTATCCGGGCTATGATGAAAGACGGCGAGCAATGGCCGAACGGACGTGACCTGAGTTCCCTGCGTCTCCTGGCATCTGTTGGCGAACCAATTAACCCCGAAGCCTGGAGATGGTACTATACTGTAATCGGGAAGGAAAAATGCCCGATCTGTGATACCTGGTGGCAAACCGAGACCGGTGGACACCTGATTGCTACTTTCCCTGGCGCTCATGGCATGAAACCGGGTGCTGCCGGCAAACCTTTCTTCGGTGTTGTTCCTGCCTTGATGACACCAGAAGGCCAGGAAATCGAAGGAGCTGGCGAAGGCCATCTCTGCATGGCAAAACCGTGGCCTGGCCTTATGCGCGGCGTTTATAATGATCCCGGCAGATTCCAAGAAACTTACTTTATACAACAAAAAGGCAAATACTTCAGCGGCGACGGCGCGCGCAGAGACGAAGATGGTTACTACTGGCTGACCGGCCGTGTTGACGACGTTATCAACGTTTCCGGACACCGCATGGGTACTGCTGAAGTAGAAAGCGCTCTGGTTCTCCATCCAACCGTTGCTGAAGCAGCTGTTGTTGGTTTCCCGCATGAAATTAAGGGCGAAGGCATCTATGCTTATGTAACCCTTAAAGAAGGTGTTGAAGCTACTGACGCTCTGAAGAAAGAGCTTGTTACCCACGTTCGTAAGGAAATCGGCCCTATTGCTTCTCCAGACAAGATTCAATGGGCTCCCGGTATGCCGAAGACCAGAAGCGGCAAGATCATGAGACGTATTCTGAGAAAGATTGCTGCCGGCGCTGTTGACGAACTTGGCGATACCTCGACCCTGGCGGATCCGTCCGTAGTTGATTTCCTGGTAGAAACAAGACAATAAGATATTTTCTGATGAATAATTTTACCTTAAGCCATTTCAGATGAAATGGCTTAAGGTTATTCAATTTTATTATTGCATTGTTGTATTGTAACAATCGTTTAGCAGCCCTCGGTCAAGCTTATTAAGTGAGATTGAGGGCTTGTTTTCCCTAAACTGGTTTACAATTTAATTTGAACAAAAGGTATTGACAAGAATTATAACGACTAGTATATTTATAATAATGGGCGGTATTTTTAAACCCATATTTCGACAAAATATTGACTAATAAAGGGAATTTATTCGCCTAAAACAGCTGTTTGCATACTGCCTGGTATAGAACAATCTGTTAAACACATATATTATTTAAGATCTTGAATTAAATCAGGAATTTTTTTTGTTAATTTTCATCGTTTTATTATTTGAATCCAAAACGTTTTGGGCTTGATCGCGACAAGTTCAAATACGTTCAGGTTCATATATAACACTATACTT
>DATMXV010000323.1:0-11391 GCA_035561335.1 Desulfitobacteriaceae bacterium | reverse complement strand
CCTCTCTATAAAGAATATTTGCTTAAAATAGCAGAGGCAGAAAAGAACCGTAAATATTGTAAACATGATTTTGATCATAGCTTGGCGGTAGCACGGATTGTCTATGCTTTTTTATTGGAACAAGGTGAAACTTGTCCGGATAAAGAAGTTATCTATACAGCGGCACTTTTGCATGATATTGGACGTTGGGTTGAATATGAAACCGGTGAGGACCATGCCCGGGCAAGTGCCGCCCTGGCCCGGCCGCTTTTGGCAGAGAGCGGATTCACCCCTGAGGAAATTAAGGTGATAGGGAAAGCGATTACTGAGCACAGCAGGCATGCCAGTGAGAATTTATCTGTTCTGGGCAGGTCTTTGGCTTTAGCTGATAATTGGGCCAGGGATTGCCGTGGTTGCCAGGCTAAAGATAACTGTTACAAGTTTACGCAAGAAATGAGGCAGCTTGTTTTTTAGGGGGAGGCCGCAGATGAGTGATTTCAGCTTGCGCTGGGTTGAGTTTACCAATGAAATTGAAGCCAAAAAGGCCTTATATCAGATTGGCTGCAGTGAAGCCGGGGTTAGCCTGATGGCCGGAAAGGCCCTGGGACTGGGATTAAAACTGGAGAAGGTCCCAACACGGGCTGCCAATATTTTAAAACAGGAAATGCTGGCAGCTGATGGTGATGCGGCGGTGCACTGTGATGTTGTCGTTAACAAGATAGAGGAAAGTGATGTTTTGCTCTTGGGGACTGTTCGCCAATTCAGGCATGTTGCCAGGAAGTTGTCAGTTCAGCCTTTCGGCTTAAAGGAACTTGGCATGGCCCTGGAACGGCTTATCCAGACTCTTGAGCCGCCGGCTCAACGTTCTCTGGATTGCCGGGGCAAGAAACTTATCCTGGGTGAACGAACATTGGTAATGGGTATCCTGAATTTAACCCCTGATTCATTCTCGGATGGCGGCAGGTTTTTTAAGCTTGAAGATGCTGTTCGTCATGCCGAGCGTTTAGTTGCCGAAGGGGCGGATATTTTGGATATTGGCGCCGAATCTACCCGACCCGGGCATCAGGAAGTGGATGCTGAAGAAGAATGGCGGCGACTGGAACCGGTTTTAAGTGCTCTGGCCGGAATACCTGTACCAATCTCAATTGATACTTATAAAGCGGCGACCGCTGACAAAGCATTGCAATCAGGCGCTAACCTGATCAATGATATCTGGGGTTTGCAACGTGATCCTGACTTAGCCAGGGTGGTTGGCGAATACGGGGCGCCTGTGGTTGTGATGCATAATCAAAATGGCACGGACTATCATCATTTAATCGGCGATATTTTTAATTTTTTACGAAAAAGTATCAGGCTGGCTGAAAATAACGGTTTAACCGGTGATCAGGTTATTATAGATCCGGGCATAGGATTTGGAAAAACTTATGAGCAGAATTTGGAGGTTTTGTCCCGGTTAAAAGAATTCAGAATCTTAGGCAAACCTGTTTTATTAGGTGCTTCCCGAAAATCTACTATTGGCAAGATCCTGGACCTTCCCGTAGATGGACGTTTGGAAGGAACAATTGCTACCAGTGTTTTGGGTGTTGCCGCCGGGGTGGATATTATCAGGGTTCATGATGTCCTGGCAAACCGCAGGGCAATTGAGATGGCGGACGCTATTGTCAGGAAGCAAAGGGGAGTAAATTATGCTGGGGCATGATGCTATTCATTTGCGCGGATTGGAGTTTTACGCTTACCATGGCCTGTTACCGGAAGAAAGGACCCTTGGCCAGAAGTTCCTGGTTGATATTGATATTTTTTTGAACCTGCAAACCGCGGGAAAATCAGATGAAGTAAAAGATACGGTCAACTATGCAGAGGTCTATAGTGTAATTCAGAAATATATGCTGGGTGAACCGGTTAATTTGTTGGAGAATTTGGCTGAACGGATTGCCTGCCAGGTATTGGCCGGCTTTAGCTGCGCGGCTGTGCGGATTGAAATCCATAAACCACAGGCGCCTGTTCCGGGAGTTTTCAGGGATATATCTGTAGAGATTTGGCGTGGGAAAAAAGGCTGCTGTTTCCAGGAGGAGAAAAATGAAAGCTTATTTAAGCCTGGGGAGTAACCTTGGTGAACGGTCTTATTATCTTGGGGCGGCAATCAGCGGTTTAGGCGGCTGTAAAAGGATCAAAATTTGTCAGGAATCTTCGGTTTATGAGACTGAGCCTTGGGGTTTGGTTCAACAACCTCTTTATTGGAATATGGTTTTGGAAATTGAAACTGATTTGGACCCGGTTGAACTCCTGCATATCTGTCAGAATATAGAAAATAATCTGGGACGAAAAAGAATTTTCAGGTGGGGGCCGCGAACAGTTGACATTGATGTACTTCTCTACGATAATATAGTAGTGGAAACGCCGGAACTCGTTTTGCCCCATCCCCATTTGGAGGAAAGGGAATTTGTTTTGGCTCCATTAAGGGAACTTAGGCCGGAGTTGATTTTACCCTCCGGGTACGCAATTCAAAACGTACAGGGAGAAGGAAAAGTTAAGAATCTGGGAGGTCTCTCTAAATCGACGATATCGCTTGAGTCGTACGATATTGGAGAATAATTTTTCTACTTAAATATCAGCTGTTTTTTTGACAAATAAAATATAATCCTTGTGCAACCGCTTGGATCATTTTGACCGGGACGGGGAAGGAAGAAGAAGACAGGCACCTTCACGTTCAGGGGGGTGTTTTTTTTCTGTCTGAAGTAAGAAGACAGCTTGGAAAAGAACCTGCTGATTATCAACTAAGAGCTTAAGTGGAGGGAATAATGAAGTTTGGGATTATTGGTACAGGTGTGGTTGGAACTGCCTTGGCTGTACGGTTAGAAATGGCAGGTTATGAATGTGTCGGGGTCAACACCCGCGCCGAGGAGTCTTACCGGCTTTTTCGGCAGTATCTCAATAAAGAGCATTTTTCTTTGGAAAGTTTGGCGCCAAAGGCAGATATGCTGTTTATTACTACCCAAGACGGAATGATCCGCCAGGTAGCGGAAGAGTTGACTTCCAGGGAACTGCTGATCTCAGGCCAGTTATGGATTCATTGCTCCGGTTCGCTTGGTTCACAAGTTTTAAGAGTAGCAGAAGATGCCCCTGTCAAATGTTTGTCTATCCATCCCCTGCAGTCCTTTGCCGGTGTTCCTGAGGCGATAAACCTTATAAAAGGTACTCATTTTGGGATAGAGGGTGAAGCAGTAGAAATCGCTGAACGTCTTGTCCGGGACCTTGGGGGCATACCCCACCGTTTAAAGACTGCTGATAAAACAGCTTATCATGCCGGAGCGGTTGTGGCTTCAAATTATCTGGTTGTTTTGGCAGCTCTTGCTGTCCAGCTATTTGCTCAGGCCGGCATAGATTCCAAAGACGCTTTACATTCTCTGCTCCCGTTAATGAAAGGTACTGTGCACAATCTGGAGGAGGTTGGGATACCACAGGCTTTAACAGGTCCTATTGCCAGGGGAGACAGTGCAGTTGTCCGGGGACATTTACAGCAGTTGTTACCGCAGCAAGCCGCGCTCTATCGTCTCTTGGGAAAAAAGGCTTTGGAATTGGGACAAGCCAAATGGCAGCAAGCAGGGTTGGTTTATCCTGAGGAAGCTTTGAATGAGCTGAAAGACCTTCTTTCCGGTTAAAACACGGAACCGGAAGGAATTAAGATATTTAAAATTAATTTTTGTTAATTAAATTTAAACTTAGAGATATAAGTCAGGATTCAGACAGAATAAGCAAGCGGAAAGGATGGCTTTGACGGATGCTGAGGGTTACGCAAATCACAGAATTGCGGCAAATTATTAGTGCCCAGAAACGTTTGGGCAAGTCCATTGCCTTTGTTCCAACGATGGGCTACCTGCACAGGGGACATCTAAGTCTGGTTGATTATGCCAAAGGAGACGGGGTTTTTATAGTTATGTCCCTGTTCGTAAATCCCATGCAATTTGGCCCAAAAGAAGATTTTACGAAATATCCCCGTGACTTGGCGAGAGATGCCGAAATGGCTGAGAAGGCAGGGGTTGATCTGCTGTTTTATCCTGATGTGGCAGAGATGTACCCGCAGCCTGTGCTCAGTTATATTGACATAGACGGTCTGGCCGGCGTGTTATGCGGCGCTTCCCGCCCCGGACATTTCCGGGGGGTTTGTACGGTAGTCGGGAAATTGTTTAATATTGTCCAGGCTGACAAATCTTATTTTGGCCAAAAAGATTACCAGCAATATTTAATTATCAAAAGAATGGCCGCAGACTTGAACTTTGCTGTTGAGGTTATCGCAGCGCCGATTGTCCGGGAAGATGATGGCTTGGCCATGAGTTCACGTAATGTTTATCTGTCACCGGTGCAAAGAACCGAGGCCCTGGTTTTAAACCGCAGTTTGGCAAAGGCTGAACTGGAGATCAGGAACGGTCAGCGTGATGCCCGGGCAATCGAGGAAATGATCAAGGAACAGATAATACAGGAAAGCAGTGGCCAAATAGATTATGTCGAGGTGCGTGATGCCACTGACTTAACGGGGTTAGAAAAGATTAAGGGGAAAGTTTTAATTGCCCTGGCAGTCCGGTTTGGAACGACCAGGTTAATTGATAACAAGGTTGTGGAGGTTGAAGAGAATGTTTAGGACAATAATGAAATCTAAAATTCATAGAGCAGTGGTGACTGAGGCTAATTTGCAATATGTAGGAAGCGTTACTATTGATTCAGCCTTGATGGAAGCTGCCGACATTTTACCGAATGAAAAGGTACAGATTGTAAACAATAACAATGGAAGCAGATTAGAGACATATGTCATACCCGGTGAAAGAAATTCGGGGATAATTTGTCTTAATGGTGCTGCCGCCCGTCTGGTCCAAGTGGGAGATGAAGTAATTATTATTTCTTACGGAATGATGACGGAGAGGGCCGCCCGTAAATATGAACCCAAAGTTGTTTTTGTCAACAAGAAAAATGTAATTATGCAGCTGGCAAAAGAGGAAGTTCACGGTACATGCTCTTGACACAACCAGTGGACAAGCGTACTATTTTATCAATTGATTGGCATGGTATTTGTTTAAATGTGGCGGAACAGGTGAGTGATCATTTGCCGTCATGGAAAGGAATAACAGAAGGTGCAATATACGATTGATAAAGAGCAATTCAAAAGTCTGGCGGCAGAAATTAAACAACTGAAAGAGGATAAGAAGGCGCTTATCGTCGCTCACTTTTATCAACGACCGGAGATTCAGGATGTTGCCGATTTTGTTGGCGACTCTTTGCAACTCAGTCAATTAGCTGCGAAAACAGATGCGGAAATTATTATTTTTTGCGGTGTCCATTTTATGGCTGAAAGTGCGGCTATTCTATCGCCGGAAAAGCTTGTCATATTACCTGAGGAACGTGCAGGCTGTCCGATGGCTGATATGGTAGATGCCGAATCCCTTAAACAAAGGAAAGCCCAGCTGCCCGGCTGCCAGGTTGTCTGCTATGTAAATTCATCGGCAGCTGTTAAAGCGGAAAGTGATATCTGCTGTACTTCTTCCAATGCTGTTCAGGTTGTCAAATCCTTGCCGCCGGGAGAAATACTTTTTGTCCCTGACCAAAACCTGGGGAGTTATGTGGGAGAAAAAGCCGGGCGCAGAATGCACTATTGGCCCGGGTATTGCAATACGCATGACCGCCTTACCAGAGAGAATATTTTAAATGCCCGCCGGCAGCATCCCCAGGCTGAGGTTATTGTCCATCCGGAATGCCGGAAAGAGGTCCGCCAAGAAGCCGATTATATAGGCTCAACTGCCGGTCTGATTACATATTCCCAAAAATCTCCGACTAAAGAGTTTATTATTGGTACCGAAGCCGGTATATTACACCAGCTTTATAAAATATGCTCTTCTAAAAAGTTTTATTTAGCTTCTGAACAGTTGATCTGTCCAAATATGAAGTCTACAACCTTAAGTAAAGTCAGGGATGCCCTGAAAAATCTTACGCCACGCATAACAGTTAACGAAGAAACCAGGCTGAGAGCCAAAAGGGCTTTGGAAAGAATGCTGGTGTGTTCATAGCGTCACTTTTTATTTCAAAAACAATAAATAACATGTGTGGTTAGAGGGATGAGAGATTGAAACGATATATATTTCCTTGGGAGAAGAACAATGTGGAAGTGTTTTCCACTGAAGTATTGGTCCTGGGAAGTGGAATCGCCGGGCTTTACTCGGCTATTAAGGCCAGCGAGCATTTTCAGGTTACAGTCTTGACCAAGAAAAAGATTGAAGAAAGCAATACCGGACACGCCCAAGGGGGAATCGCTGTTGCTATGGACATGGATGATTCTCCGGCTTTGCATTATGAGGATACATTAAGTGCGGGGGCCGGGCTTTGTGATCATGAATCAGTTAAAATATTGGTAGAAGAAGGCCAGGCACGCGTCCGGGAATTGATTGAGATGGGTGCTTATTTTGACAGGAGTAACGGGGCATTAGCTTTTACCAGGGAAGCAGCCCATAGCCGCCGCCGGATTCTGCATGCCCAGGGAGATGCTACCGGCTGGGAGATTGAACGGACTCTGGTTGAGGAAACCAGACGCCGCAAAGGTATTTTAGTTAAAGAAGGACGCTTTGTTGTAGACCTGCTGGAAGATAAAGGCGGGGATGTACTGGGAGTTCTTATTTTTGTTGCTGAGACAGGAAAATTAGAGGCCTACCTGGCTAAAGCTGTAATTATAGCCACAGGCGGCTTGGGCCAACTTTTTGGATTTACCACTAATCCGGATGTAGCTACCGGGGATGGTATTGCAGCAGCATATCGGGCAGGGGCGGAATTGATGGATATGGAGTTTGTCCAATTCCACCCTACAGCCCTTGTGTTGCCGGGTTTTCCCCGTTTTCTGATCTCGGAAGCTGTCCGGGGAGAAGGAGCTCATTTAATTAATCAGAACGGGGAACGTTTCATGGAAAATATGCCCGGTAAGGAGTTGGCTCCCCGTGATGTGGTTGCCAGGGCAATTTGGAAGGAAATGAACAGTGGCCCGGTCTTTCTGGATTTCAAGCCGATTGGGGAAAAACACAGTCTTAACAGGTTCCCTAAAATAAGGCAAACTTGTTTAGAATATGGCCTGGATGTTTTAAACACCCCTGTTCCGGTAGCGCCGGCAGCTCACTATATGATGGGCGGAATCCGGACAAATATTAATGGTGAAACCAATCTGGCAAACCTCTATGCCTGTGGGGAGTGTGCCTGCAATGGCGTACATGGCGCTAATCGTTTAGCCAGTAACTCACTTCTGGATGGTTTGGTTTTTGGAGCCCGGATCGTTGAGAGGATCCGGGCTGCCGGGAAATGCGGGATGCCTTCCTGGCAAGACGTATTTGTAGCCCGGTCCCTGGCTGCTGAAGCTTGTGAAACAAAATCCGGTTCACGGGCTGATTTGCAGCATCTTATGTGGGAAATGGTGGGTATTATCCGGGATCAGGACGGAATGGAGAAAGCCAGGCGTATCCTGGAAACCTGGGAAGAACATAATCAGACCGAATTGAATGTTGAGGATATGGAATTTGCCAATATGCTTTGTATCGGGCTGGCAATAGACCGGGCAGCTTTGGCCCGTAAGGAAAGCCGTGGCGCCCATTACCGTTTTGATTATCCCGAACGTTCTGACCGGTTCTGGCGCAAACACTCTGTACAAAGCAAGGAGGATGTGAATGTTACCTACATTTCAGTTACAGAAGATAATTGACCGGGCCTTGGAGGAAGATCTTGGTCCGGGTGATCTAAGTGGACGTATTCTGCCAAAAAGCCTGGAGGGGCAAGCCGAGCTTTATGCCAAAGCTACCGGGGTAGTGGCGGGGATTGAGATAGCAGCCCAGGTTTTTAAACGGGTAGATCCTCAAATAAGCACCGGGATTTTAATAACCGACGGTACTAAAGTGGTACCCGGAACATTGGTAATGCAGCTGAGAGGACCGCTGGCAAGTATTTTTGCAGCCGAGAGGACAGCCTTGAATTTTTTGCAGCATCTTTCCGGGATTGCTACGGCAACCAGGGAAGCCGTAGAACAGGTTGAAGGGTTGCCGGCAAAGATCACAGATACAAGAAAGACCTTAGGCGGCTGGCGGGCCTTGCAGAAATATGCCGTACGTGTTGGTGGGGGCTATAATCATCGTTTTGGTTTATATGATGCAGTTATGTTAAAGGATAATCATCTTGCGGCAATGGGAGGTTTAACAGCGGCTGTAGAGACGGCTTATAAACAGCTGGGGCACATGGTTAAGCTGGAAGTTGAATGTGAAAGTATCGCTCAGGTTCAGGAAGCATTGGCTTGCAAGGTAGAGGTCATAATGTTGGATAATATGACGATTGAACAGATGCGGCAGGCGGTTTCCCTGGTCGGTCATAGGGCTATTGTGGAGGCTTCCGGAGGTATGAATATCAGCCGCTTGCGGAAGGTAGCGGAAACAGGGGTTGATGTTATCTCGATTGGAGCCCTGACTCATTCTGTTAAAGCCCTGGATTTCAGTCTGGATGTGGGAGAGATGAAGTATACTACCAGAAAGCGTCTGGAAAGCGGGGAAAACGATGGTCCGTGAAGAAATTTTAGATCTTTTGGCCGCTAATCCCGGAGAGTATGTTTCCGGTGAACTTATGAGCGAGCATTTGCAGCTTACCCGTGCTGCCATCTGGAAACAGATCAAAGTTTTAAAGGAAGCGGGATTTGAAATAGAAGCGCAAACCAAAAGGGGTTACCGGCTGCTGCGGACACCGCTAACTATTAACGCCTGGACAATTAAACACTTGTTAAAGACTAAGGAACTGGGACGGGAATTGGATCTTAATGTGGAAGTAACTTCGACTAATGAACGGGCCAAGGAATTAGCCGGAAAAGGATGGGGTCACGGAACAGCCGTCCTGGCGGAAATGCAGAATGTCGGCGTAGGACGCATGCAGCGCCATTGGGAATCTCCTAAAGGCGGACTTTGGATGTCCGTAATTCTGAAACCAAAACTATCTTTAGCTGATGCTTCCAAGCTGACCCTCTGTGCAGGTGTTGCCGTTGTTGATGCGATCGCCGGGGTCTGCAAAATCAAGGTTGGAATCAAATGGCCTAATGATGTGGTTTATAATGGCCAAAAACTGGTAGGTATCCTGGCAGAAGTTGTTGGGGAGTGGAATACAGTTCAGACTATGGTTATTGGCATAGGGGTCAATGTTAACCTTCGCCGGGACCAATTGAGCAAAGAATTATTGGCTACGACAATCCAGGAAATAACCGGGGTTACATTTGATTTAAATATCCTGGCAGCAGAAATTTTGAAACATCTGGAACAAGAATTGTTTGATCTGGAGATAAAAGGGTTTAATTCCTTGCGGGACCGTTGGATGCAAAGGGCGGTTGGCTTAAAGCAAACTGCCGTAATTCAACAAGGTGACCGCACCTTTGAAGGAGTAATTCAGGGAATTTCGGTTGACGGCGAATTGATTATAAAAATCGGGGAAGAGAGTCATACTTTCTCTGCCGGGGAAGTAAGGGTACGGTCGGCTGCAGGTACATATTTTTAAGCTGGAATCTTTAGAAGTAAAGGAGAATAATCATGATCCTGGTTTTTGACGTGGGTAACACTAATATTGTGGTTGGGGTTTATAATGAACGGGTATTAATCTATCATTGGAGGATATCAACTGATAAATCCCGCACGGTTGACGAGTATGCCATAGTGACAAAAAATCTCTTTAATTTTGGCAATTTAAGCTTTGATAAGATTAAGGCCGTAGTCATTTCTTCCGTAGTGCCGCCGGTTATGCCTACGTTGGAAGAACTGGCCCGCAAATATTTCGGGGTTGAGCCTTTAGTGGTTGGTCCCGGGATTAAAACAGGCATGCCGATTATTTACGATAATCCCCGGGAGGTTGGAGCGGACCGGATTGTCAATGCTGTAGCGGCTTATGCCAAATACTCAGGACCATTGATCATTGTTGATTTTGGAACAGCTACTACCTTCTGTTGCATATCTCAAAACGGCGAGTATTTAGGAGGGGCAATTGCTCCGGGAATTGGGATTTCTACGGAAGCCCTGTTCCAGCGGGCTTCGAAGCTGCCGCGGATTGAACTGGTGAAACCTAAAGCGATTATTGCTAAAAATACTGTGGCCGGTATGCAATCGGGTATTTATTACGGTTTTTCCGGACAGGTTGACGGAATAGTCAACCGGATGAAGGAAGAGTTGGGACCAGCTACGAAAGTTATCGCCACAGGCGGGCTGGCCGAGTTTATTGCTGAGGTATCAAGTACGATCGAAACAGTGGACCCGTTTTTGACCTTGGAGGGTCTTTTACTTATCTATGAACGAAATGCCCAGTAAAAAGATTAAATAAAAATAACTGCTGGGAGTAAGGGGACAGAAGTCAGGATTCAGTATGAGTGATGTAAAGAAATTCTTCTGAATACTGGCTTTTGAATTTTGAATACCTGAATAATAGCACCAGAACGAAAGGTAAATATATGGAATTAGGCCGATATAACTTGAATTTACCGGTATTTTTAGCGCCAATGGCGGGAGTAACAGATAGGGCCTTTCGGGAAACGGTCCGCTCGCTTGGCGGAAAATATACTGTCACGGAGATGATAAGCGATAAAGCGTTAAATTGCCAAAATTCCCGCACTCTGCATATGTTGGATATAAAAGGAGAACCTGAGCCCCGAATTGTGCAGCTGTTTGGGTCTGATGCAGATAATATGGCCCGGGCGGCTAAACTGGCTGAGGCCCTGGGGGCTGATGTTCTCGATATAAATATGGGCTGTCCGACACCTAAGATTGTCAGGAATAGGGAGGGATCGGCTTTATTGCAGGATCTTTCCCTGGCGACTGAAATTGCTGCTGCTGTAGTTCAGGCTGTCAATCTGCCGGTTACCGTCAAAATACGTTTGGGTTGGACCAGAGAGAATATTATTGCTCCGGAGTTGGCCCGCCGTTTGGAGTCTGTGGGGGTTTGCATGATAACAGTTCATGCCCGGACCCGGGAACAATTTTACTCCGGTAAGGCAGATTGGGAAGGGATTCGATCTGTTAAAGAGGTAGTTAACCTGCCGGTTATCGGGAACGGCGATCTGACGAATCCGGAACAAACGCGGCAAATGCTTGTCCAAACAGGCTGTGATGGAGTCATGATAGGCCGGGGCTGCCTGGGTAATCCCTGGCTAATCCCCCAAATCCAGTATTACCTCAAATTTAATAAGTTACTGCCCCCGCCGTCGTTGGAAGAAAGAATAACCGTGGCTTTGCAGCATTTTGAACGTCTCCTGGTATATAAGGGGAACAGAATTGGCTTAAATGAAATGCGCAAACATGCTGCCTGGTATATCAAAGGTTTTAAAAATGCCGCTGCCCTGCGCAACCGGATTATGCAAACCCATGAAGTTCAGGAAATGAA
>DATMXV010000322.1:0-2446 GCA_035561335.1 Desulfitobacteriaceae bacterium | reverse complement strand
TTTTAATCCCTTTAACGATTTTTATATAGTTATTCAATTTCGAATGGGTGTCTCTGGATGAAAAATTAAAATTCTTGCTTCCTCCTTCAGCATTAAAACCATACGCGACGGCTATCGATTCTAATATTGTTGATTTACCGGAGCCATTTTCTCCAACGATAAATGTGACCTTAGGATGAAAATTAAGCATATCTAAATTCTTTATCGCCGGAAGATTAAATGGGTATTCAGAATATGTTGGGACTATATCTCTGGCTAGTTCAATATATCTTATGTACTGGTTAACATTATTTAACCCCATTCCCGATCATCTCCATATAGATAAACTCCGAAGCTTTTTCTAAATAATCCGCTACACGATGTCGCAGCCGTGTATTGGTTTCCGGTAACGTTCCGAGGGTTGGCGATACGTCCCAACCACTTTCATTATCCTCTAAATGTCGGGAACTGTACTGTTTATCGAAAGTCGGAAACTCCCTAAGGGTCTGCAACAAATAAAAGGCCAACGATATTTGTCAGCCTCATGTTGCTAATTAATATTTTCTTTAGGTTCTTCTACCTCCGGACATGAATTATACAGTTCTTCAGGATCCAGGTCCAGACAATTGTAAGGATCAAATTTTCCTGACAAGTCCCACGCTAAAGTATCATTTAAAACAGTACAGGAGTTCTTAAACAGATCGAGATTTTGGAGTTGCTGAAAAACTCCCTTCGTTATGAGTTCCGAGGCATCAAACAGCTTAATCTTTCCATCAGCAAAATAAATATATACTTTGTAATCACTAGTCGGCACTACTTGTAAAACTTTGTGAAACATATATAGTACCTCCTTAAATCAATGGATTAATCTACACCTCTCTGACAATAATTATATCCTAAATGTCGCCAATTTGAAAATAATACCAAATATTTCCGATTTCCGATAACGAATGTCCCGAGAATTCCCGACGCGCCATTCCGCTTCATATTGACAAAGTGTCGGGAACACTCTTACTGTTAACTGATGGTACAATGCTTGTCAGGCAACTTAAAAGTCAAGTTTCCTGATCTCCTTGAATAATAATGTTTGTTTATGATTTAACGTAATGTCTTTATGAAAATGCCCAAAATACCAATGCCTATAAGATAATTTCTCTTGTAAACCCTGCAAATAGTTGTTTAAAAGATCCGGCTGAGTATTGCGATTAAAGATTTGATTAAGCTGAATCAGCGTTGAAGCGGAACATGTATGAGTCATAACAAAATCTACGTTCCAGTTATGTCTATCCAAATTAATTAATCCTTGCTCGAATTCTTCAGCTGTCGGGATTTCCTGAGGCCACCACGTTTTTCCCTCAATCCGAAAATCCTTATCATGTGATTGTGCCCCTCCAAAAGTAAAAACCTTTACGCCATTGATGTTAAAAACCTGACCTCTGGTAAGATGAATAACACTTTCATTTATGAAATGAACTTTTCCGCCACACCACTCTTCAACCGGATAATTACCCAATAAATCAAAATTCTCGTGATTACCGTCAATGAACAAGGTTGTAAAGTTCTTTTTGCTTAACCAATCTAACCAATACTTTTCATCTTTTCTGTTATCCCAAACCAACCCAAAATCTCCGGTAATAATTAAATAATCTTCTTTAGTAAGACTTTTGTTCTGAGGAAAGTTCTTGGAGCCAAGCTTATGAATATCTGAATAGGAATGTGTATCACCGGTTACAAATATCAATTTCAGGCCCCCAATCCTGAGTGTTCCCGAAGTCTGGTTATTACTTTCATCTTCATCCCAGATTTTTAGGAACACTCTGGTATATAAAGTCACAACGTCTTTTCCGCCGTTATGTACATATGATTGAACATTGGCAAGCCATTATCCCACCATTTCAAGAAATAGTCATTAGTCATAGTCCTGTTTCCCGGTAATTCCGCATTTTCGTCTTTGTCTTTACCGGAATCAAAAAAATACAACTCCCCTTTTTGATTATCAAATCCTACAAAGGTCATGTAGTGCTGCCATAAAAATCCATTGCCAACCAGAACAATCAACGGATTAGAACCTTCTACCAACTTTGCTTTAAGTGTATTTAAGTCGCCTTTGAAAACCGTTGAATTAAATCCATTGTATCTTAGGTAAGTTACTATTCCCTTCGGGAGAACATATCCTGAAATTGGAACTTTATAGGAAAGTTCAGAGTATACTTCTGATCCTTTAGCAATTTGGCCAAAATTCCGCAATATGAAAGCAGTGGAAAATGCCGCACACTGGTTTTTCCCCTGGAACTCAAAACCAGTATTGATTGGTATGTTAAAGCTGTTTGGCAGATCAACTACCAATAATTCTTGTTTCGGAAACGGCGAAAGAATGAAAATTGAACCTATAAAGAGAAAGAAAATTAATGTGATCAGCAGCAGCGGCTTTATTTTTACCTTACCCATTTTTTACCCCATATCTTTC
>DATMXV010000321.1:0-13168 GCA_035561335.1 Desulfitobacteriaceae bacterium | reverse complement strand
GTACTTATGATTGAGTACCGTTTCTGTGTCGTTTATAATATTATCAAATCCAGTCTTATCGCTTTACGTGAGTTCTTAGATACTATGAGTACCGAAGCCCTGGCAAAGGGAATTACAGAAGAAGAATTACTTAACGATCTGGAGCAAGTCCGGGAGGAAATGTGGAATGAACGAAAAAAATAACGTTACCTCATTTAGAGAGGAAGGTTTTTAATGAACGTAAAAATTATCAGCTCTCCGGACCCAAGAATCCTGGAAAAGGAAACCAATCGCTGGCTGGAAGATAATAATTGGGTTAAAATCATCAACATCACTCAAAGCTCTACGGAAATAACAACAGTAGTCTCAATCTGGTACGAGGAGCCTAAGGTCCCGATGTTGGGGTAAAGGCAAGCCGGGACTTAATCCAGGTTCTTTTTAAACTTCAGGGCTGCCAAGGCCAGGAGAATAACAGCAAAGGCGCCTAAAGCCAGGGTGTCCTGCCAGAGAAATTCAAGCCCGTTGCCTTTGAGAAAAATCCCCCGGACGATTTGCAGGAAATAGGTCAGGGGCATTAAACTCCCCAGCAGCTGCAAAAACTGCGGCATGGTTTCCCGCGGAAAAATAAAACCGGATAAAAGAACTGAAGGTAAAATCAGGATAAAAGTCATTTGCATGGCCTGTAACTGGGTCCCGGAGACAGTGGAGATTAAGAGGCCAATAGCTAAGATTGTAAACATGAACAGGAGCGAGAGCAGCACCAGCAAAAGCAGGCTGCCCTTGGGAGGCACCCCAAACCAAAAAATCCCGACTGCCAGAATAAATGATAAGGAAATAAAGCCGATCAGGACAAAGGGCAGGAGTTTGCCCAATAGCAGTTCCAGGGAATGAATCGGGGTCACCACCAGTTGTTCCATTGTTCCCCGTTCCTTTTCCCGCACCATGGAGAAGGCTGTCAGCATGGCGATAATATTTTGCAGGATCAGCCCAATCAAGGCCGGGATATTAAAAACGCTTGATTTCATGTCGGGATTGTACCAGACCCTTGTTTCTATATTAAGCGGCAAGGAGGAGAGATTGGCTATTCCCTGACTTTGCAGCCTTTCGCTTTGGAACTGCAGGGTTTTATTTAAACCTAAAGTCTGAACAGCCCCCATTGCCGCCCGGGCCACAGTGGGATCCGAACCGTCAACCAGCACCTGGAGAGATGCTGTCCCGCCGCCTTGTACTTGTTTCCCGTAATCAGCGGGAATTATGATGGCCACCCTGGCTTTGCCGCTGTCCAAGGTTTCCTCTACTTGCTGATAGCCCTGGACATAGAGGCTAGGGTCAAGATAAATTGTATTCCGAAAAGCTTCAATCATCTCCCTGCTGTCCTTGCTCTGCGACTGGTCCCAAACAACTGTCGGCAGGTGGTCGACATCCGTATTAACTGCATAGCCAAAGAGCAGAAGCAGCAAGACCGGCATGGCAATTGCCATAATCAGGCTGGGCGTGTCCCGTCTGATCTGGATAAATTCCTTGCGCAGAATCGCCGTGAACCTTGTCCGGCTGAAACGCTTCATCAGCCTTGCCCCCTTTTCTTCAAATTTTGATTACGGGGGTCGTCCGGGGATTGATGTTCGACATAATAGATAAAAAGATCATCAAGGTTAGGCTTGCCCTCCGCCGCTTTCATCTCGGCAGGCGCCCCAAAAGCAATCAATCTCCCATAGAAAACAAAGCCTAAATAATCACAGGTCTCTGCTTCATCCATATAGTGGGTGCTAACCAAGACAGTCATGCCTTCTCCGGCCAGCTGATGGATAATGTTCCAGAACACCTGGCGGGAAACCGGATCAACCCCGGCTGTCGGCTCATCAAGGATCAGTAAACGCGGGTTATGGATCAGGGCGCAGGCTAAGGCCACCCGTTGTTTCCAGCCGCCGGAAAGGGCCCTGACCATTTGTTTTAAACGTTCCGCCAAACCTATTCTTTCCACTACCCGCTGGACCTGTTCCCGGGCGCTTTTACCCTGAAGATCATAGACCCCGGCATAAAAATCTAAATTTTCCGCTACTGTCAAATCATCATAAAGACTAAACTTTTGCGACATATAGCCGATCCGCTGTTTAATCTCTTCAGACTGTTCCTTGACATCATAACCGAGGACTGAAGCCTTGCCGGCGCTTGGAATTAAAACTCCGCACAGCATCCGGATGATTGTTGTTTTGCCGGAACCGTTAGGCCCGACAAAACCCATGATTGCTCCGGCGGGCAGCTGAAAATTCACACCTTCAACTGCCTTGTAGCTGCCAAAACTCTTGCCTAAATTTAAACAATCTATCGCATTATTCATAATCCTGTCCCTCATTGAAATGCCACATCGGCAGGCATTCCGGCCTTTAAAAGGTCTTTCCCTTCGTTAATTCTGATTTTAACCGCAAAAACCATTGAGGTCCGCTCTTCCTTGGTCTGGACATTCTTGGGAGTAAATTCAGACTTATCGGAGATATATTGGACTTCACCCTGAAAAGTTTTGTCAGGGTAGGCGTCAACGGAGATCAAAGCGGCCCCGCCAATTTTAACCGAACTCAATTTTGCTTCAGGCACATAAACCTTCACCGTTAAATCAGCAGCATCGACCAAGGTGACAATTCTGGCGCCGGCATTCACTACCTGGCCGGGCTCAACATGTTTATATAAGACCCGCCCGTTAACCGGACTTTTGATCTCCAGTTTATCCAGGGCCAGTTCCGCTGATTTAACTGCTTGCCGGGCAATTTCAACTGCTGTTTTCTGGGCCTCAATCGTTGGCTGGGTATAACCGGCCAGCGCTAAATCAAGACTGGCCCGGGCTGCTTCAACCTGCTTTTGGCTGGCGGCATACTGGGCTTTGAGGTTGTCCAGTTTATTTTGCTGGGCATCCACTTCTTTTTTACTGATTCCTCCCGCCGCATAGAGCTGATTAAGATCAGCCAGATTTTTTTCCTCATACTGAATATTCTGGGCAATTACTTGGGCGCCGGCACTTGTCTGGTCCACTACGGCCTGAAGCCGGCGCACCTCCTGGGATCGGGTCCCGCCCAGTAAATCGTTCAATTTCGCCTCAGCCTGCTGCACCTGGCCTTTGGCCGTATCCAGGGCAATCAAGGCCTGGCTGTTATCAAGCTGGGCAATAACTTGACCGGCGCTGATCTCCTGTCCTTCGTAAACTAAAACGGCCGTAATTTTGGCATTTTGTTCTGCCTGCACAGGCAGTTGGGTTGCTTCGATTGTTCCCGAATAAGCAAGGCTTTGCTTAGTTCCCCAGAATTGATAGCGAAAACCCAGCCAAACCAAACCGCCGACAATTATCACAAGCCCGACCAGAGCAATAATCTTCTTTTTCATTACTTCTCCTCCTCAGAACTTAGATCTCAGTCGTTCCCTGCAGTCGTTGTTTGCGCCCCTTGCAAAAATAAATTGATGATTGTTTTAAATTCAGTCCGGTCATCTTTGCCTTTCTCCCTTTGCGGAAAAATAACTTTGGAAAAATAATAGACCAGGACAGCGCCAACCAGGGAGCGGGTCATTACCCAAACATCCAGGTCTGAACGCAAATCGCCTGCTTTCTGGCGTTTTTCCAGAAACCTCAATAAATTTTCCTGACTCTTGATGATCACCTCATTGACCAGAACTTCTCTTAACTCCGGATGAAAATTGGCCTCCACATAAATTACCCGCAGCAGCGGAGAATATTTTTCAAAGAATTTTTGCCTGTCTTCCAAAATAATCAGAAGAATCTCTTCCATCGGCAAGTTGCCGTTGCGTTCAAGCAGTTCCTGCAAAGAAGTCGAGGCGCCCGGACCCAACATATTCTGCATTATCGGGATCATTGTCGCCAACAGAATATCTTTTTTGGTTTTAAAATGCCGAAAGATTGTCCCTTCGGCAACTCCCGCCTTGCGGGCAATTTCGCTGGTAGTAGCGGCGCTGTACCCTTTTTCGGTGAAGACCTCAAGGGCCGCATTCAGGATTTTCCATTGTTTATCCGTCAATTCACGGAAAACCCGGTTGTCTCTCTGCCTGGGGAAATCAAATAACAGTTTGTTTTCTTCCATAATTATTATTCCTCAATTTATAATCCTCATTATTAATCCGGATTATCAATCTTTCTATTTTTATTTTTGAGCTAATATTAGAGTGAGTACTCACTCATATTTTTAAGTTTATCTTAGTTTAGGGCAGACAGATTGTCAAGTAGTTATGTTCAGAATGATAAATAGTTATTCATTTTTTATCTCCGGGGCCATTCTCGATCTCAAAGCGAATATCCAAAAAAGTTAGTAAAAAAAGAACGAAAATATTTCCCGTTCTTTTTGGTTTCCAGAAACCATATTAGATTCCTTTTGCTTGGCTGGTTGTAGGCTGTTCATTGACTGGAATAGTAACTTGGTACTATCGGTTCTATTAGTACCTAAGGCTACACATTTCCGACAAAACCCACGCTAAGGGATACTACCAGAAGTAAATTATTAGTAATTACGGACCAACCGTTGAACAGGTGGTTCGTGATTTGGGCGCGGCCCCTCTTTTACTTGAGATAAAACGTATTGATCGCATTGAAGGTAATATCCTCCGATTTGTATTTTGTTCCGTCAATATCCACAATGTCATTTGTGTTAACAAAAAGGCTGATTGAGCTGCTGTCATTGGAAAACGTAACTAAAAGGCTGTGTGCTCGTATGGGTGCTTGTGTGGTGCATTTGCTAAAAGAGGTTTTGTTAAATAAGCTCTCAATACTGATTGATGATCTCCGGGTCTGTGATATGGGCATTATTGTTGATATCGCTGCTGACTACATCATAAATACCGATGCTTTTTGTATTTTCAATCTTTAAAGAAATTTCATCTTTATCTTTTGAAATCATATTTTCCCCTTCGTTTGATGAATTAGGACTCCCGCATGCTCCTAAGATGATTACAAGCATAACCGAGAAAAGGATACCACCTAAAATCCTAAATTTTTCTGTTTTAATCATTTCCCTCTTTAATGCCTCCAGAAGGAACCACAGCGCCGTTAAACTTTCAAACCCTTGTGGTGTATTTCTATATTTGCTGCTGCGGTTTTAATTAATATAAAATCCGGCGGTCCTGTTTATCTTTAAACCGTTCAAGGGCCAAGGCAATCAAACGGTCGATAAGCTCATTGTACTTAATACCGGCACATTCCCAAAGCTTTGGATACATAGAAATTTGTGTAAAACCGGGCAAAGTATTTATTTCGTTAATCAGGGGTTTATTATCAGCCGTTACAAAAAAATCTACTCTGCTTAGACCGGAGGCTTCTACGGCCAGAAAGGCCTTGATTGCCATTTGCCTTATTTGCTTACTTAATGTTTCAGGCAATTCTGCAGGGATAACTAATCTTGAACCAGTATCATTGTATTTGGCTTCATAATCATAAAATTCTTTTGCCGGTAGGATTTCTCCCGGTAACGAAGCTTCAGGAAAATCATTGCCCAGAACACTGACTTCTATTTCCCTTCCGGTAATATTTTCTTCAATGACTATTTTACGATCATATGAAGAAGCAAGTTCAAAGGCTTCCCGAAGCTCTGCCGAATCGTGGGCTTTGGAGATACCTACACTGGAACCAAGATTTGCAGGTTTAACAAAACAAGGATATCCCAGGGCTTTTTCCACCTTCTGAATACAGGACTCAGGGGAATTTTTATATTCTGAGCGCAGAAAGGTCAGGTATTTGGCTTGAGGCAAACCGGCGTGGGCAAATACAGCCTTCATACGGTCTTTATCCATTCCCAGGGAAGATCCCAAAACACCGCAGCCTACATAGGGTACATTTGCCAGTTCCAATAATCCTTGAAGAGTACCGTCTTCACCATTTGGACCATGAAGAACAGGAAAAACAAGATCGAACTTACCGTTATCCGGAAGTTGAGTTCCGTCCAAAGCGAGAAAATGCGGCTCATTAGGGTCATGAACCAAGGTTACGAGCGGAAAAGAATTTGAAGCGGGGAAATTTTTGTTCAACATATCATCAGGAAGGGCTCCCCAATACCAGCGGCCTTCCTGAGAAATCCCGATTGTTTGGATTATGTAGAATGAACCATTAATTGCCTGCAGGACTGACTTTGCCGAATTTAAAGAAACCTGATGTTCCCCGGATTGGCCGCCGAAGAGAACAATAACCTTCAATTTTGAATTGTTCATAAGATTAAATCCTCCGTCTTTTCGCAAAAATGCACACGTTATTATATATGTGCCAGGATATAAAAAAGTTCTTTTTGAACTTAACGGGCCAGTGTACCTATATGGTTAACAGGCCAATAGCGGAAAAGTGTTCGTCCGGAGACATTTTCGACAGGCAAGAACCCCCACTCTCTTGAATCTGCGCTGTTATTCCGGTTATCACCCATTACAAAAAGAGAATTTTCAGGTACGGTTATCAGAGTAAAATCTTCATTTGGCTGTTCCTGAAGATATGGTTCTTTAAGGGCTGTTCCGTTAACAAAAACAATATGATTTTTAATTTCTATTGTATCTCCCGGCAAGCCGATTACCCTTTTAATAAAATCATCTGTGGCATGGGCCTTTGGGGGCGGACGGAAAACTATAATATCGCCTTCGCGGATCTGGTCAAAATATTTGAAGAAAAATTTGTCAATAATTACCCGGTCCTCTAATTGAATAGTCGGGAGCATTGAGCCTGTCGGGATGACTCTTGCTTCAATTACATATTTTCTCAGGATCCAAGACAGTATAAAAGCGATTGCAACTATCTTAATAATTTCCCAGACTAATTTTCCCGTATTTTTAGCCGCGTTCTCTTCCACATCTTCACCTCATTTTAATTTTTTCCTGAATATTGTACCTATGAAAGCATTTCTATAGATTTTACAAAAGACCTTTTTTCCAGAGGCTTAAAGCTGCCGAGATATTCCCTATTTTAACATAAGTATGGGATATTCCGCCCTGTTGATAGACGATATAAGGTTCCCGCAATGGCCCGTCAGCAGAGAATTCGCTGGTTGCCCCTTGAATAAATGTTCCTCCGGCCATAATAACTTCGTCTTTATAACCTGGCATTTCACCCGGGATGGGCAATACATTGGCATCAATCGGCGTACCCTTTTGAAGACCCTGGCAGAAGGTTATCAATTTTTCCCTGGAAGATAATTTTACTGCCTGAATCAGGTCGGTTCGTAAGGAAGTTGGCCGGGGATGAACTTCATAACCCAATGATTCCCAAAAGGCGGCAGAAAAAATTGCTCCTTTCAGGGCTTCAACGACAGTTAAAGGGCTGAAAAACAAGCCCTGATAAAATTGACGCTGCCATTCAAAAGTGGCACCGACTTCGGCGCCAATTCCCGGGGCAGTCAGACGCTGAGCTGCAAGTTTAACCAAATTGGCCTTACCGGCGATATAACCTCCGCCGGGAGCGATACTGCCTCCCAGATTTTTAATTAATGACCCGGCAATCAGGTCTGCGCCAACATGGCACGGTTCCTGTTTTTCTACCAGCTCGCCATAACAATTATCAACAAAGATCAAAAGGCCGGGAAATTTCTGTTTAATGAATGTGACCAGTCCGGCAAGGCTGTTGATCGGAATTGAATCTCTCCAGGAATAGCCGCGTGACCTTTGGACCATTAATAAACGTGTCCTGGGGGTTATTGCTTTTTCAATAAGTTCATATTGCAGTTGTCCGTCTTGATCAAGGGAGACTGAATCAAAATCAACCCCAAGGTCTTTGAGACTTCCCTGGCCGTTTCCCCGTAAACCAATTACTTCCTCCAGTGTATCATAAGGCTGGCCGCTAACGGAAAGAAAATGGTCCCCGGGACGCAGGATACCAAATAAAGCACAGGCAATTGCATGTGTCCCGGAAACAAATTGCCCCCGCACCAGGGCAGCCTCCGCTCCCAGAATCCTGGCGAAAACCGAATCCAGGGTATCGCGGCCGGAATCTCCAAGCCCATAGCCGGTTGAACCATGTAAATGATAACCGGTTACCTTTTCTTCCTGAAAGGCATGCAAAACTTTAAGATGGTTATGTATCAGTAAATTATTCAGGTAATTCTCCTGATCTTTTAAAATTGAATCGGCATATCCTACAGCTTCCTGAATTGATTTTGGCCAACTGGTAAAAGCAAACAAGGACGGTTCCTCCTGTTGTTAATTGTAAGTTTAGTTTGTAAAATTGTCTACAGGTATGAATTGAACTATTCGTTCCCAGATTGCCGTCAGGGAATCGCCTCTAAGTAAAGAAATAGCCTCCGGATTGGCAACTTGCTGAGCCAATCTGGTGAGCTCAAACTCATTGGTAATTTTATCGGTTTTGTTTAAAACAGTAACTATTGGTTTACTTTCACAGCCCAGTTCCTTAAGCACATCATGGACGGTCAGAGCCTGATTGATAGCCTGAGGATGACTGGCATCCAGAATATGCACTAAGACATCCGCTTGCTGTACTTCCTCCAAAGTAGCTAAAAAGGCCTTTAACAGCTTGTGGGGCAGCTTTTTGATGAAACCCACAGTGTCACTAAGCAAAATATCCCTTCCATTAACGAGACGAATCCGCCGGATGATGGGATCCAGGGTAGCAAAGAGCTGGTTTTCTCCGGCAGGTATTCCAATATTATTTCCGGCCTGCTCCATCGCTTTTTGCATGAAGGTTGTTTTTCCGGCGTTAGTATAGCCGACCAGGGCGATTAGCGGGATCCCGCTTTTTAAGCGTTTTTGGCGTTGAACACTGCGCTCTTGTTGTACTATTAGTAATTCCTGTTCCAGTTGGCTGATCCGTTTGCGGACACGGCGCCGGTCAAGTTCCAACTTGGATTCTCCGGGTCCCCTGGTCCCTACACCTCCTCCCAAACGGGAAAGAGTGTACCCCTGACCGGTTAAGTATGGTAACAAATGCTTCAGTTGGGCTAATTCCACCTGTAATTTTCCCTCTTTGGAACGGGCCCTTAAGGAGAATATATCTAAAATAAGTGCGGTCCTGTCCAGTACTTTAATACCTGCAGCCTGTTCCAGAGTCCGCAATTGCCGGGGAGAAAGTTCATCATCACAAATTAAGACTGTAGCTTCTTTTTCCTGGATCAGTTTGCAGGCTTCTTCCAGTTTTCCTTTGCCCAAATAGCTGCCGGCCTGGGAAAAACGCCTGGATTGCAGGAGTTCTCCTACTACTTTAACCCCTGCTGTCAGGGATAATTCCCTTAACTCATCCAGGAAATGTTGTTCATTATCCTCTTTGCTGTCAGGTAAACCAACCAAAAATGCTCTTTCCTGAGCAGAGTGGGAAAAAGTTTCTTCTTTTGGAACAGGGGACCTGACTTTTTGAGTAATTTGACTATAATTAAAATCTTCAAGCATCGCAGGAGCAAGATTAAGTATTTCGGTTTTCCCTTCTTGCTTATAAGCTAATTGGATACCGCAAACTTTTCCTTCTCTGATGCCGAGTGATGCTATACTTTCCAGGCCAAGGTCTGACAAAGCGCTTAAGTCCAGGGTACTGAGAGCGGAATTCCCATTGGGATGAGTATGAATACAACGTAATTTAGCGCTTTTTCTTCTCTCAATAACAGGCAGGTGAACGCCGGCATGCTGACCGACAGAAACAGCAAAAACGTCTCCTGAACGCAGAATAAAGACGGCAATTTCACGATTCCAGGTTCGGGTTGTTCTGGCCAGACCGTTTGCTAAATCCGAATTAACAAGTTTATGACGTTCGGTTTTAAGATCACAGAGCTTTTGCAGTTCGCGTATTTGGCTTGTCCTAATCCCGGACAAATCACCTGTGATATCCATTTATACTTCTTATACCTCCGAAGAAGAGATTAGTTTTACTGAAGTTATCAAATGTCATCCTGTGTCAAATCTTCCGGTAGGATCTGTAATAACTCTTCGCGCGAGTTACTGGGACGCCGGAAAAGCCGTATAGCCTGTTTGCGAATCATTTTTTCGACCATGTTTCTGATCAAACGGGCATTGCCAGCATAAGCGTGTGTATGTAAAACGTTTTTCAGCATATTGCGCAGGGCTTCTCTGGTTTCCGGCACAAGTTCATATTGACGGGTTTTGATCATAGACTCCCCTATCGCCAATAGTTCTTCCAAGTCATAGTCGGGAAAATCAATATGAATCGGAAATCGGGAACGCAGGCCGGGGTTTGTTTGCAGGAACCATTCCATTTCAAGGCGGTAACCGGCTAAAATTAAGATCAGGTTGTCTTTGTTATCTTCCATGGCCTTAACCAGAGCGTCTATTGCCTCTTTGCCAAAATCCTTTTCGCCGCCCCGGGCCAGGGAATAGGCTTCATCTATAAACAATACCCCGCCTAAAGCTTTTTTGATCTGTTCCTTTGTTTTCTGAGCCGTATGTCCGATATATTCACCAACAAGATCTGCCCGTTCGCATTCTATAACATGTCCTTTTTGCAGTGTGCCCAGTTCTTTGAACAATTTTCCCACAATGCGGGCCACGGTAGTCTTACCCGTACCTGGATTACCGCGGAAAATCATATGCAGAACAAGCGGATCTGCCGCCAGTTTTTCGCGTGTGCGGCGTTTTTGGATTTCAACATAAGCCTGCAGTTCCCGGATCAGTTGTTTGATAGTGGTTAAACCAATCATCTGATCTAATTCAGCCAGGATTTCAGACACTTTTTCTTTCTGGGTCAAGGGCAGGGTACCTTTTCTTATCCAGCTTGAATTCGCAGGATCTTCCGGGTCAGTGGCCAGGCTTTTGGATTTTCTCGGCCCGGATGATTGAACGACCGGAGGCAAGTGATTCTCCGGTCGGAAAGTTATGCGGATTGGCATAAGTACAGGCACCTCCCATCTTATCACTATTCGCAAATAATATACGCAAATTGTCAAAAAAGGTGTCCTGTAAACAATAGCTATTTTTATACTTATTTTCCACTTTGGCTTTTAGCATAACGAACGCGTGAGGCCCGGTCAAGAAATTTTTTTCTTAGACGAATTCCCTTGGGGGTTACTTCCAATAGCTCGTCATCCTCAATATATTCAAGGGCCTGCTCCAAAGAAAAACTCCGGGGGGTTTCTAATCTTAAGGCTTCGTCAGCGCCACTGGAGCGCATATTGGTGACATGCTTTTTTTTGGCAACGTTAACCTCGATATCCTGCTCCCTGGAGTTTTCGCCTACAATCATCCCTTCATACACCCGGACACCCGGTTCAATAAAGATTGTTCCGCGTTCCTGGGCTGAATATAATCCGTAGGTAGTAGCTTCCCCGGTTTCAAAAGCGATTAAAACCCCGCGTCTCCGACCGGAAATTTCTCCTTTATACGGTTCATAGCCATGAAAAACATGGCTCATCATGCCTTCTCCCCTGGTTTCCGTCAGGAATTCCCCGCGAAAGCCAATTAATCCTCTGGCCGGAATCCTGAATTCAACCCGAAGCTGAGTAGGAGTTAAGGAAGTCATATTGACCATTTCAGCTTTCCTGGCGCCTAAGAGTTCCATCACTGACCCCAGGGCTTCTTCAGGAATATCGCAGATTAAAAATTCAATCGGTTCACATTTTCTGCCCTCAATCGTCTTATAGATTACTTCAGGCTTGGAAACCTGGAATTCATATCCTTCCCGGCGCATATTTTCGATCAGAATTGAAAGATGTAATTCTCCCCTCCCGGATACCCGGAAAGAGTCTGCCGAATCTGTTTCCTCGATCAGTAAACTGACATTTGTCTCAACCTCTTTAAAAAGCCGTTCCCGTAATTTCCGCGAGGTCACGTATTCCCCTTCTCTTCCGGCAAAGGGACTGTTGTTAACAACAAAGTTCATTGTTAAGGTTGGTTCATCTATTTCGATCACCGGCAGTGGCTCAGGGTTTAGGGCACAGGCCACTGTTTCTCCGATATTTGCCGTGGACAATCCGGTTAGAGCGACAATTTCCCCTGCCGCAGCTTCAAGTTTATCAACCCTTTGTAAACCCTCAAAGACATAAACCTTACCGATTTTAGCCCGTTCAAAGCCTTCATCACGCTTGATCAAAGTAACTGTTTCCCCTTGGTGGATTGTACCCCTGGCCAGGCGTCCTATGCAAATTTTACCGACGTAATCATCATAATCCAGCGTTGTCACCAGTAATTGTAAGGGTGCGGCAGGGTCGGCAGCCGGGGCCGGGATTTTTTCCAGGATAACCCTGAAAAGAGGTTCGAGATTATCTGAAAAGGAATCAGGACTTAAGCCGGCAATTCCTTCCCGGGCGGAAACATAAACAATGGGGAAATCCAACTGCTCTTCATCTGCGCCAAGTTCAATAAACAAATCCAGTACTTCGTCAACTACTTCTGTGGGACGGCTTTCCGGCCGGTCAATTTTATTTATTACTACGACCGGTGTTAGTTTTAGCTCCAGGGCTTTGCGCAGGACAAAACGGGTTTGCGGCATAGGACCTTCAAAGGCGTCAACAATTAACAGGACCCCGTTAACCATCATTAAGACCCGTTCCACCTCACCGCCAAAATCAGCATGTCCGGGGGTATCAACAATATTAATTTTTGTTCCCTGCCAATTAACAGAGGTATTTTTGGAAAGAATAGTGATCCCGCGTTCGCGTTCCAGGTCATTGGAATCCATGACCCTTTCTATTATTTGCTGGTTTGCCCGAAAGGTACCGCTTTGCCGGAGCATTACATCAACCAAGGTAGTCTTGCCATGATCTACGTGAGCAATGATGGCAATATTACGAATATTCAGCGAATCCATATATAATAACTTTTCCTTTCTGAATGACAAATAAAATAAGCCAAAATAAAATATAACATGCTTAATTGTTTTTTTCAAATCCAGGTATTTTGTCCTTGATCTTAATGCTTTTGGGTTATATGCTCAGGTCTGTTCATAGGAAAAAGTCCGGCCGACGCCGAACTTTTTTAGCTGAAATATTCAGGATATTAAGTAATGATTTCAGGCCCGGGGTTCTTCCTGAGAACCTGCGGCCAGAGCCAGATTTATCGGACGGATTGGCATAACTGTGGAGATAGCATGTTTATACACCATTTGCTGTCTGTTTTCAAATTCAATAATAACGGTAAAATTATCAAATCCTCTGACTAGTCCTTTGAGTTGAAAACCATTAACCAGATAAATAGTCACAGGCAAATTTTCTTTCCGGATTTGGTTCAAAAAACTGTCTTGTAAATTTATAGGTGATTTATTCATGTATTTCTC
>DATMXV010000320.1:0-4437 GCA_035561335.1 Desulfitobacteriaceae bacterium | reverse complement strand
GTTTATATCTTATAATTAAGACAATTTAAATGTTTGTAATCATCAATTTCCGTTAATTGATGATTTTGCGGCGGTAGCGCAAGTGATAAGCGGCAATAAATAGAGGTGAAATATTTAAATGAAACTGGTATTACGCGATATAGCAAAGAGTTTTGACAAAAAAAAGGTTTTGCGCGACGCAAGCTTTGCTTTTGAAAAGGGAAACATCTATGGGCTTCTCGGAAGAAACGGCGCGGGCAAAACCACATTGTTTAACTGCATCAACGAGGATTTGAAGATTGACGGCGGCTCTGTTTTCCTTGAAGAAAACGGAGTTGAAAAAGCGGTTTGCCCGGACGATATCGGCTATGTACTGTCGACGCCGGTGGTTCCGGAATTCTTAACGGGCAGGGAGTTTCTAAAGTTCTTTATTGACATCAACGTGAAAAAAATCGCGGACGTGAAACCCATCGACGAATATTTCGACTTTGTAAAGATCGAGAGCGAGGATCGCGACAGGCTTTTGAAGGACTACTCTCACGGTATGAAAACCAAGATGCAGATGCTTGTGAGCTTCATCGCAAACCCCGCTATTCTGCTGTTGGACGAACCGCTGACCTCATTTGACGTTGTGGTTGCCGACGAAATGAAGAAGCTGCTGCGTCAGATGAAAAAAGACCATATTATCATCTTTTCCACGCACATCATGGAGCTTGCGCTGGATCTGTGCGACGAGATCGTGATCTTAAACGGCGGCGTTCTGGAAGAGATAGAAAGGGAGGCCCTCGACAACGCGGCGTTTAAGGATAAGATCATTTCGGCGCTCAGGGGGGATGAAAATGCTTGAAGCCTTCCTCACGTCCTTCAGACTCAAAAACACATATAAGACCAATGGCATCATCTATTCGCTCAAATCCATCCCCATCATCAAAAAGCTTCTGCCAGTATCGCTCTATGGAAGCCCGGGGCTTAAAAAATTTGCCAATATCGTCAGCGTCCTGTGGGAACTCATCTCGATATTTTTGGGTAAACTGCTTTACCTGCTGCTTATGATCTTTCTCCTGACCGATCCAATGAAAAGCGGCTCCGCGGACAGCTTCGTTCACATGTTTTTCTTTCTTACCGTAGCGGGCGGCTTTCTCAACACGCAGATATTCGATCCCGCCAAAGACAAGTATTACGCCATAATTCTCATGCGAATGAGCGCGAGAGAGTATACGCTCTCAAACTATTTTTATTTTCTTTTGAAAATGCTTGTTGGATTTTTGCCCTTTACGCTGCTGTTCGGAACGCTTTCCGGAGTGCATATCGTTATCTGCCTTGTGATGCCGCTTTTTGTGATTTCCGCAAAACTGATCTTTACCGCCCTCGCGCTTCGCAATTATGCCAGAACCGGACGTACGAAAAATGAGAATCTGCCCGCTCCTGTTGTCTGGGCCGGCGCGGGTGTGTCGTTGGTTGCGGCATACCTTCCGCCGTTTCTCGGCTATGCCATGAACGGAGCCGCTTTTTTCGCTCTGTTTATTGCTGCCGCTATTGGCGCTATATTTTCCTTTTCGTATGTGCTTAAATTCCGCGAATACCGGGGTATTTATAAGAGGCTTCTGACAGCGGATAGCTTTGCAATAAGCAGAAAAGATATGGCTGCCCAAGCTGCTCAAAAATCTTATCAAAAGAAAATGGACCTCGAAGCGACAAGCAGCAAAAACGGCTACAAGTATTTCAACGACCTTTTTGTGAAACGGCACAGCAGACTGCTGACAAAATCGGCCAAACGCATCACCTTGATTTCCCTTGCGGCGCTTGTGCTTTCCATTGCTGCCTGCTTTCTTTTTCCCAAGGCAAAATCGGAAATAAACGGGCTGATGCTGACCTTTTTGCCGTATTTCCTGTTCGTCATGTATTTAGTAAATCGCGGGAAGGTCATCACCCAGGCCATGTTCATGAACTGCGACCACAGCATGCTTACCTACCGATTTTACAGACAGCCGCGTGCGCTCCTGCTTCTCTTTACCGAGCGGCTGAAATCCATCATATTGATAAACTTAATGCCCGCCGCGGTAATCGCGCTCGCGCTGCCGCTTCTGTTATGGCTTACAGGCGGAACGGACAACCCGTTCAACTATGTGCTGCTGTTTGTTTCAATCATCGCCATGTCGGTCTTTTTTTCGGTGCACAACATGATATTGTATTATCTTTTGCAGCCTTATAACGTCAATCTCGAAATGAAAAGCAGTATCTTTACCATCGTGAATACGCTCACCTATGTCGTTTGTTATATTGCCATCGGCAAGGAAGTGCCGACCCTGATTTTCGGCACGTTGATTTCCGCATTTTGCATCGTGTATATCGCCGTCGCCTTAATCCTGGCGTACAGGCTTGCGCCAAAGACATTTAAGCTGCGGCAATAACGCAACAGCATATGGTAAGACGGTGGCGCTTGCCCGGTATAAGCGCTTAAACGAGCTTAAAATGCAAAAGCTCAAAGCGGCGCAGGATGACGAATTTAATAATGGAATTCCAGAAAAACAGCGGCTATCATGATGTATTCATTGCTAATTTAATGATAGTAAGCCCGGCATACAAAGCGTATTGCGAAAGACTTGAAACGGCAAACGCGGTATTTTTGGAAAAATACCCCCAGGCAGGGGCTATTTATGGAATGGGTTAATTCATAATACATCTTTCTCCTTGGGTAACCAGCCCCCAGGGGCAGAGAAAAGATATGTGAAATTGCTTCATCAAAAAACACCTGATTCCCAAAGAACTTTTGGGATCAGGTGTTTTTTCCCCGTATTCAGTTTGCCCTATGGGGTGGGTCACAACTTATCCTTATGACTTCCCGTTTTTAAGGAAGGCCCTCTTATTAATTCAACTTTTTTTGTCTTTTAAATCTCTGATTAACCAGTTAAATATGGACACCAGCAAGGCTGTAAAAAAGGCTGCTGTGAATCCCTGAATCCGCAAACCGTGTATGAATAAGGCAGTCAGCATAACCATCCAGGTGTTAACAACCAAAATAAATAACCCCAGGGTCAACAGGTTTAAAGGAATGGTCAGCAAAAGGACTACAGGCCGGATGAACAAGTTAATTATGCCCAGCAGGATTCCTGCCCCAAGCAAGGTTAAAAGATTATTAACACTAACCCCCGGTATTATATAAGAAGCCGCTAATAATGCCAGGGCATTTACCAAACATGACAGGACCAATTTGCGCATTATTCATTCTCCTTGTCAAAACAGGTCTACATATACTTGAATATCACTATCCTCTACCTCAACCAGCCTGAATCTTCCTTGTTTGCGCAATTCTCGAATTATACTGCTGCCGGCTTTAAGAACCGAACTGACAGGCATTGCGGCAAGGTATTCCCGCCAACGCTTATTAACCTTTTTATCCTTGGGTCTTGCCGCCGCCTTTAAGATTCTTTCCAGGATCCGGACTATATCATATACGGCCTGAATAGTTTCTTCAATTACCCAGATTGGAACGGGAATCAGCCATTTCCTGCTCTGCTTAAATCTGATTCTAATCAACATCATATAAGCCCGGCGCGGTTTAGTCCACAAATACCTCAACTTTCATCCTTCCTTCTCGCGGATCGTCGACATCGACATCTACAAGTTTACCATTCGGAACCCCATGCTCCAATTCCTGAATAAGTTCATTAAGAAGAAGTTCAAGATTAATTCCCCTGTTATTAATTTCACCCTTTGCTTCCGGGGGTATAAAAGCCATAGCCACATTAGCCAGTTTTGTAACTGATCTAATCAGGTTCATGGGAATATTTACGTTTACTTTCGGAGTTTTTTCCCCTTCTACCCGGACTCTTAAAAAACGATTTGCCAGGGTTAAACCGGCGGAATTGACTTCAGGCTCACTTTCCTCGATAGCCTTAAGAAGATCCATCCCTTCTGCCGCCGTAATTTTACCCTCTTGAATCATTTCCAGGACTTTTAACCTTTCACTACTCATTTACTGTCACTTCCTTCATTTATTTACCAATCTTTTTTAGGCGGTTGGCAGCTTCCTGAGAAGAAATTTCTCCCCGGTCCAGGGCAGCCAAAATCTCCTTCCGGCTACTCTCTCTTTCCTCCTGAAAATCCTGCCCGTCTATCTTATAACCTAAAGCTTGAATTACCCCATCCAGACGTCCGCGTACGGTAGGATACGAAATACCCAGTTCCTTTTCAACATCTTTAATATTGCCGCGGCACTTAATAAAAACCTCAATAAATTCCAGTTGGTCATTTGGTAACTGGCAAAATTTACAGGAAATAAACTGCCCCTCCAAGGTTGTATAACAATTACTGCAGTTTAGTTTACTGACATAAAGGCTATGTCCGCAAACAGGACACAAGCCAGGGGCTTTATATCTGATGATTTTCACCTCCCAAGGTTGGAATCAAACTCTTTATGGATAAAGAATAGCATTTAATATTAATTTTGTCAATTAT
>DATMXV010000319.1:0-7925 GCA_035561335.1 Desulfitobacteriaceae bacterium | reverse complement strand
CAGCAATGTAATTATTCATTGCTTTTTGATTCCAAAATGGTTGTTTCCCATGGACCAAATAATTTTCTACAACACCTATGACGACCACCAAAAAAGTATGCACTTAAGCAGGTTTCCACGGATTCCGACCATCTAAGAGATTCCCAAATCAAAATTCCGACCCCGAACACGAGAGCCTTTCAGCCCGCATTGCGGGCTGATGTGAGCCGAGGGGTGGGCGCTTGCGACCACCCTTCTTTAACCCGTAAGGTTTTCGACCCCATGGTTCACTGCTGCAAAAGGACCTTTTGGAAATCGTACTTTTCTCATAATTAGGAGCACATTCGGGCTTACTGGCTCTATCACAAGGCCCCGGCGCGGGGCTTGAACCCGCCCCATAGATATTACGATGCCACCCCGGCCCATAAAACCGCACACTGGGGCAGACAAGCAGTAACATATTAAATGATGCGTTTATATCGCGCAATCCGTATGGTTACATCCCCATGTCCTGCGACAGCCTTAATTCAGCGAAGCTTTGCTTAATCTCCTTGCCTTCAAGGCAAGAGAAGAAGATACTCCTCATCTCTCCCGCTGAGAGCGGTAATTCTTGCGGTAGACAGGATGGGGTAATCGGCGGACTGCAGCCGGTCGAAATTACTCCGGTCTGTGATGCCCCATTGCCGGTAGAGCATGCCCAGCATGATCTCAATGGTATCGATCTGCCGGTCATCAAAGTCCTTATAAGTTCTGAAAAAGTCCCTGAGAAAGCTGATGTGCTGGCTGAGCTTGGAGGCCTGCCGGAACGCCTGGGGCGCTTCGGTATCCCTGGAGTCGCCCGTTTCATCCCAGGTCTTTGGTTCTAAGACGTTGATAATGAGTTCGCCACTCATGAGGTCTACAAAACAGCCGCCAAGATTCAGGGTCAGCTCCTTGTACTCCATCTCACCGTCAAGAGCCAGGATATTCATGCCCGATTCCCGCAGATTGGTCAGGATCAGCTTAAGAAGGTAGCTCTTTCCTTGCCCGGAGTTTCCGAGAATAAGAATGTTGGCGTTGGTCTTATCGTCCGTGCGCTTATTAAAATCTACAATGATATTGCTGCCAAACTTGTCCCGACCAAGTAGAAAGCCGTTGGCATCGGTTAAACCACTGTAATTAAAGGCATCACACTGACAAAACCTTGCTACTGACGGAGCATGAGGCGGTCGACATTGAGCTTGCTCCGGATCAGTTTGGTGAGCACCTCGGTCTGCAGGAGCTTAAGCTGATCAAGATCGTGGGCGGATAATTCCAGGAAGACGGCCGCATGAAGCAGCGGCTCCTTGTTCCGGTGCATCTGCGCCACGATGTTGGCCACATCCTCCAGGTTGCTCTCGGCGGCGACGGTCTGCTGCAGGTAATTGGTATTGCTGCGCTTCAACCTGTTTTTATTCGCCGCGTTCGCTATGATTTTTCGTTCCTCCACCGGCGTAACGTGACGGGTATAGATGTGCAGGGTGATGCCGTCCTTTTCGCCCAAGCGCCGAAGGATGGCCTGTTCCTCCGTGGAGGTCGGATACTCTCGCAAGGCCCAGACACACCGGAAAGTGTTCCCGCAAATAAAATAATCCGTTAGAAAAAGCCGTCACAATTGCGACGGCTTAAGGGCTAAAATACTTTTAGAGTTGTATGGTATAATTACATCATAAAATATTTGTATTCGTCTTGCTTCATTAAAAAAGGTGGGTGGGGTATGAAACGAATAAAATGCCGCTCTTGTGACGGGCATTATAAAATACGCGGTGGAAAATTCGGAGACTTCGCAGGCTGCTCAAACTATCCCCAATGCAAATCAACACTCAAGATACATGATTTTGTTTTTGAATACATCAAAGCTTATGGCATTAATGTCTACGCATGGGAAAAGGCTTGTTGGAAATGCGGAAAAAATACCAAGGTATATTCCTATTACTTAAATTACGATTTGGCCGAGGCCGATGATTATTTTGAACACCTGGGCAATATCGGGTTAGGCGATATCGGATCGGTGGACAAGTATCTTTCCGATAAATATTCGACTATTAACGTTCGGTTCAGCAAAACTGTCAATGGAAGTTATATGGCAAACACCTGTGAATATTGCCGCGCTCTGCAAGGCCGGAATTATGTTGTTGAAGATCCACATGAAATTATGAATGATTTAATGTTTGACCATGATATGGATAAATATTGGGTGGAGAACATACCTTGCGAAAAAGCCGGGGTGACTTGGAATGAGATAAAATCTCTCTTCCTTATGGAGTAGAAATAAACTTGCCGCTTGTTCTGTTGATACCATAGAACAAGCGGCTTTTTAATCAGTGATATTTGAATAATCGTTTTCCTTTATCCCAGAAAAGTTTGCGTCATATTATCCTGCGCAAGAGGCTCGGTTATCACCGTGAAAATCTCGTTCATTTTAGCATAATCACACAGGAATGAAGCGGCGCTTGCTTCGATCATTTGCTTGTCGGTCACCTGGGAAAAGTCCACCCGATAGCCTGCGTTTTCGGCCAAATACTCGATAAAGAGCCTTTGTACCCTGCCGTTCCCCTCTCGAAAAGGATGCAAGGCATTAATCTCGCTCAGGTAGTGCGCCAGACGGAGCGGGACTTCATCCTGGGCGGCATCTTTCAGATAATTCTCTTTGTGGAGCTTTTGAAAAAGGGATTGGGCATTTGGTTCAATAAACTGGTAATTGCAAAACAGATTACCTTTGGCCACATTTACGCAGCGAATTTCGCCGGCCCATTCGTAAATATCGCCAAAGATATACTCGTGCATCTTTCTTAAATGAAGCAGATCAAAATCGCCTTGGATAACGTTTACTTTGGCATTGGCAATTCGCAAAGAGGTGATTTCCCGTTCAGCGATGCGGAGCTTTTCCGCATCCTCAATCCCCAGCTTGTTGATCAGCACATTGGAATGGGGATAGCAATAGCGATTGTCCCATTCATAGCTGTAATCATAATTGTTGCTCATGGCGATAGACCTTGACAGTGCTATGCTTTTTGACCAGTTTAGCTATCGTTTCTTCAACCAATTTTTCATTGCCCGCGCAGTGTCTGATTCTCTCTTTATCAGTCTGTGTAAGCGGCATTCCTTCCATGGACATGGAGCCGTTAACCTCGTCAATTAATTTGTCCAAATCTTTCATATAAACACCACCTTACCTTTATAATATACCGTATTTTCCCTGAAAATTCAAATAGACCCGCCTGTTTTGCCAAGGGTTTTGGCTTAGGAAAGCCATAGGAAGGGTATCTTTTATCTTTTCATTTCAATTTAAAAAAAGCTGCCGATTTCGGACAGTTCAGGTTACCGTCTTGACTTTTTCAGCTTTCAGAGTTGTAATACCCAGTAACGGGATTTCCCTAATAAAATACGTCATGGCAGGCTGAAATGAGGCAACATCTCAGCCCTGCGCAAGGTGCAAGACCACCCTGCGCAACTGTGAAACAGCGCCACGACAAGTTAATTTTACTCTTTTTGCCGTGGCTGCACAAGATAAACACCCGCGTGTGCAAGGGAACCGGACAAGTTCGTCCGCGCCTTTGCATGCGTTTTTGCTTTGGGGAACTTCCGACCCTCTAGAGAAAGGTCGGGATTGCATGAATATTTTTCAAGACAGCGAGCACATTTTAGGTTTTTTGGAACCTGACGTCCCCAAAAACTCCCTGCAAAACTTCTTTGAGCTAGCCCGTGAATTCCGCGGCAAGCTCGGTCCCCAAAGTTATCTGCTGGACCACTATCTGTTTCTTGTCCTGAAGACTGCCAACAATACTTTGGCCTATGAATCCGCCAATGAAGGGTTTGGAGCGGGGTGCAAGCTGCGCAGTCTTTGCTTTGACGTCATTGACGGCAAAGAAACTCATAAGAACCATCCCTTTTATGAAACTGTGCAAAGGCAGTTCAGAGAACACCGCTACACTTATAAAGAAAAACATACCGTGATGGGCCTGCTTTATCTTTCCTTGGCCGAAACCTATTTCGAGTACGCTTTTCGGATTTTTTGGAACGCCCAGGAACGCAATCTGAAAAAATACCTCAAGACGTCCAAGCTGAATAAACTCTACGCAAGGATTGTTTCCCTTGTGGGAGAAGATTTGATGGCTCATCTTGATGAAGTAATAAAAGAAAGGTTTTTCATCGTTCCTGTTGCCGCAGGGTTTGTTCAGGGATTTACCAACGATCTGATTTTCACCCTGACCGCCAAAGATGACGAAACCGGCCAAAAGGTCTTTCAACTGCTGCTGGACCAGTCCAGGTAGTGCTTTAGCCCGAACAGCCCGCGCGGATTCCTCCGGTATCTCGGCCATTAACCAAAAAAAAATCTAATCGTTCAGGATATTCCAGCGTTCTCCGTCAAAATCCTCAAATTTGTCCGTGGTCACATTTTGCTCAAAATAGACTGCCAGGATGCGCTTGATATCCTCCCTGCCCGCTCTTTTCGCAGAAAAACCCTGCTCCCGCAGGGTTTTTTCTATGCGGTTCAGATAGGAAACACTTCGCTCTCTTTCTCGTTTCGCAGCCGGAGGATAATCAGAAATTCTCTGGCGGTGGCCATCTGCACCTGGATGCGATCAAGATGGAGCAGGTCCTCCTCCAGCAGCTTACGGACGGAGGGATTATCCTCCCGCTCCAATCGTTGCCGCAGGAACCGCTTATTGTCGTCAAAGTTTTCCCGCGAATTCAAGCAGCACATTTCGATCTCAGCTATCCCTTTCAAGACCGTCATCAGGGCTTAAATCCGGGCGGCGACGCTGGCCTCGGACAACACGGAAATGTTTGTCGGCTTAACAATAAAATACACCAGCTCGCCGTGGCCGTAAGTTTGGAGGCTGTAGTCGGTGATGGTCTTGGTATTGATGAACTGCCGCGTAGACAGTTTTTGCTTCTGTTGTTCTTTCCCTCACGTGAGGACTATTTCTTTTCTGCTCACTTACCCACCCTCTTTCTATCCGGTTCCGTACAGGCGGCGGATTGCAGTCTCCATTCGTAAAGCTGCTGCCTAGTCAGAAAGAAGGCGCAAGCATAGCGAATAAAATCTAAGATGCTGGTATACTCGAACCGTATGGTCAAGAAAGCATAAAGCGCCGTCGCCACGATGGGAAGCAATATTCCAAGCTGCGCCAGCGCGAAAACAGAGAGCAGGCAGCCTACGCCGATGACGCCGATGTCCCGGAGCCGCCACAGCCACAGCACGGCTTGGGATTTTAAATTATCGGGATACAGATACATTTTTCAGCCCTCCTTAGAATTTTATGCTGATGCCGCACACTTCCGCCGGTTTCTCCCACATTTCCCTCATCTGGCCACCGTCCTGACTACCGTCCTGGTCATATTGATGGCTGATTGCGCAGCCATACATGGTGCTCATGAGGTTGCCTTTGGTAGAGGTGTCCAGGCCGAACTGCCCGGCAATTCTCGGTATCTCCGACGCCGCCAGCATCAAGCCGAGGCCCAGAAGCATATTGCTGTTAAAACCCATTAATCCTGCCACAAGGATGGGGTGGCCTGTAAAAAGCGGTCAGACATAAGCCCACCACCTGCTTGCTCCAGCTCACAAAGCCGTCAATGTAGCCGCGGGGGACACTGAACATGTAGAGGCTCCCCACAGCGATCTGAATCAGCAGGATGCCTCCTCTTTTGAGATTGGCAAAAAATTCTTGATCACCGCATATACCATGAGAATGACGCAAAAAATGCTCATGACCGGATTAAGTCCGACGCCGCCGATATGGGCGAGCGCGCTTAAGGACATGGTTTTGATTCCGCCGTCTGCCGCCGCTAGGCCGGTGATGTCCGAGGTGATGCTGCTCTGCAGGGTGATGGCCAGTTTGTACAGCTCTATCGGCACCAGAGAGAACAGATTTACGGCCATAAAGCCCTTGATGGCATTTAAGGCGGTATCCTTAATGCTGGCTTTTCCCGACTGAGCTTCAATGCCGCATTCGAAGACGGAGACCACCAGGCCAGATAAGAGAAAAACAGGACCACGGCCTGCACCCAGGCCATCTCGAACAGTTCAGCGCCCATGTTTGCCCATCATGGCAAAAAATTCACCCAGGAAGCCGATCATCTGTCCGTATAACCAGTCTAAAATTTGACCCAACACCAGGTCGGTGGTAAAATCCCAAATGAACATGGCCGAGCCACTCCTTCCAATAATGATTAATTAAAAGAAACCACCAGTTTAGGTGGTAGTTCTCATGAAATGCCAAAAGGCCGATACCTTGCCGTTAAGACAAACTATCAGCCATAGTCTGCCGGAGTTTTTATGTTCTCAGACAGAAACTCATAGCGGTCAAGGTTGTCCATAATATCTATGGCGTCAGACAAATTTCTTGACCTTTCTTCCTCCAGCGCGGCAAGAAATTTTGTTATGTTCTCCTGCGTATTAATTATAATTTTAATGTGAGTTGCAAGCCTGTTCAGTCCAAAAATATCCCCTTCAAGATTCAGCGTGTCGGATAGTCTTTTTATGGAGCACTCGCAGCTTGCGACATCACATTCGTTAAAATCAATTATGCCGTTTTTCGCAAGCGTCAGCCCCAGCTCCTGTTTTGACATGGGAAGCTTCAGCATGAATCCCTTGTCCCGTGCTTCAGGGTCATAGGAAGGATAGACTTGGAGCTTGAAAATATATTCTTTGTCGTCGGTGGGGGTAGACTGCGTATACGTATTGTTTCTGAGGTCAGGGTCTTTGTTTTGTTTCAGCTCTTGCTCGGGCTTAAGAAAATAATTGTCACTGTTCCAGAAGCTGACGTATATCTCTCCGTCCAGAGTTTTAATGGGGCGTTGCTCGAAACCTTCCCCATAACCGTCCGAGTTTTGCCCCGACACAAAATCCAGAAGCTCGGCTGTTTCCTCGCCAGAAAGAGGTTGCCTTAACCGGGCGGTCATGACCCCCCACAGTTCACCGTCGATAATCTCTACTGACGGGTATAAACTATGGACCTTTTCTTTGAGAGTACCTTCGTCAAGATATTCAGCAAGGCCGCGGTCGTTTTCAAAGAAACGGTTCTCCTTAGCAATTGCTTCAAGGATTTGATCCTCATATGCCACCGCTTCCTTGGGTGAGATATCCTCCTGCTCATCCTCCGAGCAGTCATACTGAGGATAGCTAACGATCTTCAGGGGGAAAAAGATGCGCATCATTTGTTCTTCTTCTGAAATAGTTTGAGTAGGATTGTTTTTTACCACATAGCCGAGGTTGGTATAAACTCCGCCATTGTTGGACTTGTATTCTACAGCCACCCATTCATAATCCAGAAACGGCCATGCGCTTTTATGAATATCAACTTCTCCGCTTTCCACAAGGTAGATACCCAGCTCCCTCGAGTATTGATGCCCGGAAGCAATTTATATTCCTGCAGGTTGTTTGCGATCCTCATGATATCTTCCAGCCTATTTATTGATTCCATGTCCAGCGCACCGGAGAAGATGTCCGCATCCCTGTCGGACATTTTATTAATTCTCGCTGCCGGGGTATTTAACTGTTCAAGGGAATCATGCTCATGGATGTACCTTTTCAGGTTGGAAACAGAAGACTCAATTACCAATATGGGGGTATCCAGGTTCTCCGAGTCAATGTTATCCAGTGTCGCATAGGCTTCACCCATCTCTGCTGGAGAAGCAGGCAGGTTCAGCCAAACTCCTTGCTCCTGGCTACCTCTGGTTAGGTATACTTTTAACATTTTGGTTTCTCCAATCTTTTTGTTGAGTCCTTAAAAAAGGGCATAAAAAACAGGCGTATCTTCTTTGAGAAAATACACCTGTTCATTTTAGTGCGCCCGACATGGGCAATAACTTGGCGGTGAAAGTCCGCTGCACGCTTGGTAGTAGGAAGTGCTAGTCGAACGGCAAAGGTGTCCATCGTGAGGTGGAATCTGAAGGAAGCCGGAGGCAAAGGCCCGGACCGA
>DATMXV010000318.1:0-2504 GCA_035561335.1 Desulfitobacteriaceae bacterium | reverse complement strand
CATATTTCCTTATTGTGTAGTGCAAAAAAAATATCCCGCCAAAGTAACCAGCCCTCGTCAGGATATCTTACTGGAAACCTTCTCAGATTATTCTTTTTAATCCTCTCGTGGACGCATAGTAGGGAAGAGAATTACATCACGAATTGAAGGAGAGTCAGTTAAAAACATAACCAAGCGATCTATCCCAATACCAAGCCCTCCTGTAGGGGGTAAACCATACTCCAGAGCATTGATAAAATCTTCATCCATCATATGGGCCTCATCGTCACCGCCGGCCCTTTCCGCTACCTGATCTTCGAACCTTTGCCTTTGGTCAATCGGATCATTGAGCTCAGAAAAAGCATTTCCTAATTCCCTCCCATAGACAAACACTTCAAAACGATCTGTAAATTCCGGGTTTTGAGCATTTCGTCTGGCTAAAGGCGAAATCTCAACAGGATGGCCGGTAACAAAAGTAGGCTGAATTAATTTGGGTTCAACAAAAGTTTCAAAAAATTCATTAATAATTTTACCCCGGGTACAAAACGCATCTATTTTAAGGCCTTTTTCCAAAGCCACCGCCCGGGCCTGTTCATCGCCGGTTATTTTGGTAAAATCAACCCCGCAATATTCCCGGATACCATCCAGCATTGATAATCTCCGCCAGGGGACTGTAAAATCAAGGATTTCCTCCTGATAGTTTACCTTTAAGGTTCCATGGACTTTTTCCGTAATAGCCGCAATCATATCTTCAGTTAATTTCATAATATCTTCGTAATTGGCATAGGCCAGATATAATTCCATCATCGTAAATTCCGGATTATGTTTGATGGAAATCCCTTCATTGCGAAAATTACGGCCGATCTCGTAAACCTTCTCAAAACCTCCCACAATCAAACGTTTCAGAGGTAATTCCAAGGCAATACGCAAATAAAGGTCCATATCCAGGGTATTATGATGCGTGATAAACGGTCTGGCCGTTGCCCCGCCGGCAACAGCATGCAGTGTCGGTGTTTCAACTTCGAGGAACTCACGACTATCCAGGAATTCGCGCATAGCCTGAATAATTTTGCTTCTTGTTACAAAAACCTCCCGGACATCAGGATTAACAATCAGATCTACGTAACGCTGCCGGTAACGGGCTTCAACATTTGTTAACCCGTGAAATTTTTCCGGCAAAGGGCGCATTGCTTTTGACAATAGCTGCACAGTCTGGGCATGAACAGATATCTCACCGCGTCTGGTCCGAAAAACTGTCCCTTGGACCCCAATAATATCCCCGACATCAAATTTAGAGATTAATTCAAAATTGTCAGCCCCGACATCATCCTTTTTTATGTAAATCTGTACTCGTCCGCTAAAATCCTGAATATGGGCAAAAATTACTTTGCCCTGATCACGTTTAGACATCATCCTGCCCGCTACACGAACTTCCTGCCCCTGCAACTGTTCGAATTCATCGATTATGTTAAGCGCTTTATGAGTCCGTTCATAACGATCAGCATAAGGCTCTATCCCGCCCTGGCGGAGCAAATCAAGTTTATCCAGGCGAATACGCCATAGATCATGTTCATTATCCATTTAGCATTCCTCCAATTATCTCATCTAGTCAATTTTACAGAATTCAATCTAAATAAACAATAAAAAACTTGGCTTTCCCTAACCCGAAAGGCGCTAGTGAAAGCCCTGAAAGCAAAAACCCCCCCTCCGGAAATAAAGGATAAGGGCTTTTGAAATAATACTTCTTAATAATATTCTTAAATAATAAAAGACATTATACGGGCAAATAAATCTCTCTGAATTTCTCCTGACAGACTTACATGACAAAAGCATTATTTGAAATCAATAACCTCGTAATGTAAAACCCCTGCGGGAACATTTACTTCAACGATACTGCCTTTTATCTTTCCCAATACCGCCTTGCCAACCGGAGATTCATTGGAAATTTTATTTGTACCCGGGTCTGCTTCAGCAGAACCCACAATTGTATATTCCTCAGGTTCCCCATCATAATCCAAATCCTTTAATACCACGGTAGAACCAAGGGTAATACAATCCGCTCCTTCGGGATCATCAATAACCCTGGCATTCCTTAACATTTTTTCTATCGTAATAATTCGACCTTCAATAAACGCTTGTTCATTCTTGGCATCATCATATTCAGAATTCTCACTGATATCCCCAAATTCAATCGCTTGCTTGATTCGCCCGGCAATATCCCGACGTTTTTGAGTTTTATTAAATTCTAACTCGTCCTCCAACTTCTTTAGTCCGGCTAGGGTTAATATCACTTCTTTTTCGGGCATTTCCTTCTCGCTCCCCTTTTCTCATCCTAACATTGTAATAGCGCATCTGACCAACTGCGCGCCTTCCCTAATAAATAATTCCCTTAGCAATCGCTAAAACCATTCAGGTTTTCAAAATTACCTCCTGTGCAACTTTTAGAATATACCCTAAATCGTTACTCGTTATTATAAGGAACCTTCAAAATAATGTCAAGAGAAGCTTTCCCCTTGATATTTATA
>DATMXV010000317.1:0-3728 GCA_035561335.1 Desulfitobacteriaceae bacterium | reverse complement strand
GTCATGTTTAATTATCTGTAATTGGACAACTTCTTTCTGTGATATAATGAAATTAAAATATAATATCCATAATTTATAAACTGGTTGGTGATAATATGCGTTTTCAGGACTTCATTCGCCGGGACATGATCTTGCTTAATCTGGGAGATACGCTGGAGAAAGCGATAAAAGCCTTAAAACAGACGAAACTCAATATGCTTCCTGTAGTTAATGATCAAAAAGAGCTTATTGGAGTCTTTACCAGGACCAACCTTTATAATGCTTTGTTAAACAAAACTTCATTGGACGATATTATAGATCACTGGATGGTTAATGTTGTGTTAAACCAGCTCCAGGAGGATATGTCCTTAGAAACAGTTGAAGAAATAACCAAAAAAAGCACAGTCGGCTCTGCACCGGTTATGGATAAAGACGGTAAAGTGGTAGGAGTCCTAACAAAAACAAATATGGTTCTCAGCCTTTTTAAAAAGTCCAGTCTGATTAATGCCCAACTTACTGCAGTACTGGATGCAATGAGCAATGGAGTAGTTGCTTTTGACGATCAGGGCTGCATTACCCTTACCAATAAGAGCGCGGAAAAAATTTTGGGACTTAGCGCCGGGAAAAGCCTGGGACTGCGCTGGGATGAAGTGATCAGCGGCCTGGACCTTTTACCGGTCCTTAAACAGGGAGAGGTTAGAACAGGCCTTAAATTTGTTCGCGGCAATATCACAACCATAGTTAACATTATGCCGATAATCGACGATGTTACAGTGACCGGAGCAGTGGCAGTTTTCCATGACCTTTCCGAACTCAAACAAATGACCCGGGAACTTGAATTAACCAAAAATTTAAACCGGACCCTGGATACTGTTATCAACAATATTCATGACGGTATCGTTGTCGTCGACGAGCGGGGGCATGTCACTCTGATAAATCAAGTCCTGGCTGACTTTTTAAGGGTAAGTCCAAAAGAAGTTTTGCGTAAACATATTAATCAAGTTATCGAAAACAGCAGGCTTCATATAGTAGCCAGAACCGGAGTTCCGGAACTTAGTGAAGTCCAAAATATCGGCGCCAAACAATACCTTGTCTCCAGGTTGCCCATAATAAAGAATGATACGCCATCGGGCGCTGTAGGCAAAGTAGTTTTCCCCCAGCTTCCCGAAATCCAGGAACTTGTCCGGAAACTCAATGCCCTGCAAGGCAAGGTGGCCTATTACGAGGAAGAACTGCAAAATTCCAAAGTAAAACAATTGGAAGTCCTGAAAATTATCGGTACAAGCCCGCTTATGCTTGAACTAAAGGAAGAAATCAGTAAAGTATCCCGCACAAATTCAACGGTCTTAATTACCGGAGAGAGTGGAACCGGCAAGGAATTAGTCGCCCACGCTGTTCATTATGAGAGCAAGCGTAAAAATCATCCCTTTATCAAGGTAAACTGCGCGGCTATTCCGGAAAACTTATTGGAATCGGAGATATTCGGTTATGCTCCCGGGGCTTTCTCCGGAGCAAACCGCAATGGTAAACCCGGACGTTTTGAATTGGCGGATAAAGGAACTATTTTTTTGGATGAAATCGGGGATATGTCCGGCAGACTGCAGGCTAAACTTCTGCGTGTCATCCAGGAAAGGGAATTTGAACGGGTAGGGGGAACTAAAACAATCAGTGTTGACGTCAGAATTGTTACCGCTTCAAACATGGACCTGCAAAAGGCTGTAGCAAACGGCGCTTTCCGGGAAGATTTGTATTACCGTTTGAATGTCATTAATTTACACTTACCGCCCCTGCGTGAACGCAAAAATGACATTAAATTATTGTCCGTTGGCTTTATTAAAAAATTAAACCGGATACTTAAAACAGAAATTACGCAACTTTCCCCGGAAGTATTGGAAATTTTTATGAATTATTCCTGGCCGGGAAACATCCGGGAATTAAAGAATGTCATTGAAAGAGCAGCCAATTATGCGATTAAAGGTGAGATTTTGCCTGTCCACCTGCCGTTGAATTTGCTGAAATCTCTGGAAACACAGCAGATGACGCAGGACGAGCCGGAAAACAGTTACCGGGACACTCTTAAAAAAACCCAAAGGGAAATGATTATTAAAGCCCTGGAAAAATCCGGCGGCAATAAAAGCCAGGCGGCCAAACTACTCAATATGAGCAGAAACAACCTCTATTCCACTTTACAAAAACTGGGAATAGACTAGGACTTGCGAATCCCCATTTTCTCCTCTACCGTCCGGAGTTTTCCTTCTATCGTAATTAGTTTGTCCCTGCGGTCATCAATCTGAATTGTTGTCACTACCCTGGAAGCACCTGCTTCAAATACTGCTTCCTGCATCTCTCTGACAACTCCTAAAACTTCATCAAGATCTCCCTCAATAGTCGTAAACATAGGCCCAATTTGCCATTTCAGATCAGGTTTTGCCGCTAAGATTTCTTCCGCGGCAACAACATAATCACTGACACTTGGTCCCATACCAAGGGGTGCAATACTCACGGCGATTATCGCCATTTTACCCTCTCCTTTATTTTGGAAATAAATTATTACATAAAGATGCCCTACTCCGGGAGATTCAAATGTACGTTCTCTTTACATTTGAATCTCCCTCCGTTTAATTTTCATTTAGCCCCCCATTCTCTCCTGAGTCGCTTTGATTAGAAAATCATTTACCATTTTTTTATAGGTTGCATGCGCATCCGGGTCAAGCGCAGCGAAATTGCTCATCTCATAAGCCAGTTCCTTGAAGGCTTTGTCCAGGTTCTCATATAAAAAAGCGATTTTATTGGCGGCCACCTTATTATAGGCGATAGTAAGATTATTAGTCATCCTTTGGATGTTCTTGTAACCTGTCCTTTCTTTGAGCTTGTCATATGCCATCTGCTTTTTCTCGAAGTCCTGCTCCAACTCCTGCTTGGACTTCTGCAGTTCGTTCGCCTTCTTCTTCAGGTTGTCGTAATTCCCGGTCAGCCGGGTGGTTTTATCCTTTTCGTCGTCCAGGGCCTTCCGGAGACCGGCTTTTTCCTGTTCCGCCCGGTCCCGCTCCTGCAAGGCCTCTTCCCGCTCCTGCAGAGCCTGCTCCCGCTCCTTCACGGCCTTCTGCATCTCCCGCACGGACATGTTTTCGATATCCATCTCCGCGATGAACTGCTCCCGTTCTTCTTCCGGGACCCCGAGCAGGATAAGGGCCTGAGAATAGTTCATGTCCGGCAGGCGCTGCGCCGGCGCGCCGGCATTGAGGGCAGCGGGCTGCTGGGTACCGTAGGCATCGAAGACACGCATCAGTTTTTCGGCCGTGCTCTGGGAGTAGCTGACCGATTCCTCCAGCCATTTTCCCCATTCCCCATGTTGGAGAAGGTCTTTGGCCTCCTTCAGGCGGCGGCCGATCTCGATCGCGCCGGCAAGGAGGATTTTCCCGGTCTGGTGTTTAATCGTATTAATTTCCGCCGCGATCACGAGCGGCGTGCGTTCTGTGCCCAAATCGTTCATAATGGTTGCCTGTCCTTTCTTCTGTTACTTCATTCACAGAATATGCGGTCAGGCCCACGCTTGTGCTAAACCTCAGATAACCAGCCTGTCCTAAAATCGTAAACGTTTACGATTATTGGACAAACATGGGGGTTTGTTTGGCTTCAGTTTGTTCTGTTTATCTTGACTGTTTTTAATTATATGGATTTTGTGAAATTGCTCCTTCAACATTACCGAATAAATTAATACTTTATTATTATTCGCTACATGCCAAAAC
>DATMXV010000316.1:0-3088 GCA_035561335.1 Desulfitobacteriaceae bacterium | reverse complement strand
CGAAAAAACTTTGTCCACAATGACGCAAGTCTTTATATAGTCTGAAACATGGATTAAAGCTCCGGAAGTAATGCTTGATATCAGGCAGGAATTTGAACTCCATCCTGAGGCAATAGCTCTGCTGAGGGAACGCAATCCGGCGGTGTGGAAAAGACCTTCAACTTCAAAAACTGCTCTTAAGGTTTTCCCGGGTAAAAGCTCTTCAAGCTTCCAGACAATAGCGCTAGCGGAGATGGAAATATCTCCTGAAGAGGCAAAAGCAGTCCTGATATTATCAAATTTATCAAGCAGTATATAACCGGTTACGAGGATATTGGTGATAACTTCATGGGTAAGGTTCGCGATTTCTAAAGAGAAGCTCCACTTTTTAGGGATTCCTGAAAAAGCGACTAAAGGTTTAGTTAATACGGCGGCATGTAAAAATAACCCTTCTTTTAGCAGGCTTGTTACCGGAAAGACCATGATTGGAAAGTCCTGAGAACGATTCGTGAATATTTTGCCGGTCGATATATTTCCAATAGCTGATGCGGCGCCTAAGGAACTCAAGCCTTCCAGGGCAAAGGAACCTGTTATATCGATGACGAGAATAGCCATTTCCAAAGTTTTCAGCACGTCAATATGCCAAAAAATCTGATTATTTACGGTCTTGGCGGTACCCTTGGATAGATTGACCACTTTAACATGGCTGTTTTCTATCGATAACGTATCGGTCACCAGAATGTCGGCGGCTTTATCATCGCTCAAATTAGTGATCTTTAGTTCCACTCTCCAGGTACTGTTTTTAGCGGTATTTACTTTGGTAGGGCCCGAGATAATGGTTTGGGTAATCTCCAGCCCTTTGCGGACATTGATTGAACTTCCACCCGCAATATCAGTGGTTACAGCGCCTAATGAGCTGTTTCCCACAGCAAAACCTCTGCTGATGAAGCGGATGCCGGCGGCGTTAAACAGACCCTCTGCCTTAAAGCTTGCAGTGGCGGAGTCTCCCGTATTCAAACAATCAATAGTCCATGTGATAAGCTCTTTATTTATAAGAATATTACCTTGGGACAGAGAGCTGTTTTCTATATTCAAAATAGAATCTAAGAGGAGCGTGTCTGTTACAATGATATCCTGAATGGGTATATTGCCGATATTATTGATCGTTATGCTAAATTCCCAACTGGCTGCCTTGTTGGCAGGAATTAATTCAGGTCCGGCTATACAGCATTTTTCCATTTGCAGACAAGGGTATAGGGTATCACGGACATGGATATCCATATCTGTTGCAGGACCGCCGGCTATATGGCCTAAAGGCGCGATTCCTTCAACCAGAACAGAATTGAGTTTAGCCGGTTTCTCATCCTTAAAGGTAACAAAAACAATACTAATAATAGTACCTTTTAAAGGAATATCTTCAGTTTTAAGGAGAAGAAGACCTTCCTGAATTTCATAGTTAACCTTGGGTTGCAATAATCCATTGATAAACAAGTTGAAATAGGAGACTTCATGAGGATTGAGGATACCTCTGGCGCCATATTCACTTAATTCATCATGGTTGGTATAAATCCTCTTTATACCGTCAGACAAGGCATTGTATTGATAAACATCGGCGTCTAATAATTTTTGGGGGGGCGCTTTGCTTTTTAGACTTTCTAAATTTAAATAAGAAATAGAAGCAGGAGAGCTATCATTAATCACAGCCTTCACTCCAAAAATGAGAACATATGCTAAAGGGCCCGTCGCAAAAAAGAAATTTTCACAGGCAAGCTGAGCAATAAATAACAGTAGAACCTTTGTCATCCGTGAAAGATTCTGCGCTCCGGACAACCTGTCGGTCGTTTATTTCCGGCCATTCATTGCTCAGCATTATCCTGGAAATTTTGCTTAAAACTTGTTCCGCGAAGCCCTTGACATCCTTAAATTGAATAATTAGGTTGTTACTGTGGTATCGGAATCAGAAGCCGGAGCAAAGTTATTTACTATTAAGGTAATTGGTGAACCGACAGGAATTGTCGTAGCGTCAGTAATAACAACCTGCGAACCGTCTGCACTGACGGTAAATAAGCTGGATTGCTGTAATACACCGTTTATAAACAATAGATAATATCCGTTGTCTGCACTTGCAGGTGTTAGATTACCTGTCATGATATCGCCGTTAGCATCTGTAAATTGGGTAGCTGGAATAGTTACAGTATCGCCGGTTCTTTCGTCTTCTCTCAACTCATAGAAATATTTTTCGACGGCTGGATTAATAGTAGTATCCGTTGTAGTGACAGCATCAATGACAAGCTTGAATAATTTTGTGCTCATTGTTGTCCTCCCATTTCATTTGTTCACTTTTAGTATATTAGACAAATAATAATTTTGTTATCGATTTTTCGAGTTTGCTCAAAAACCTCTACCATCCTGGCGGCGGATGGCGATAATATAATCTATGTATCCTGTGCCCCGGGAACCTTGGCCAAGGACCTCGGGATGCTGACGCGCGAAAGAAGCCATGGCAGTCTTCGACAGGCTGGAAAAACAAGAAAAAGGCATAGAATACTTTGAGACCTTTATCAGGTATATTATGAATGCCAGGAATGATTTAGAATTGAAGAAAGTATTTGAAATAACCAAAGAAATATCCTTGGAAAGGAGAGAAGTTATCATGACCATCGCGGAGAAACTGATTGCGGAAGGCATGGAAAAGGGCAGAGAAGAAGGTAAACTTGAAGTGGCGGGGAACCTTGCCGGCGTTAGGGATAGAGATCGATAAGATCATCAAAGCGACAGGTCTGACGGAGGACGAGCTAAAGAAATTGATGAATTAAGGCTGTTTCAAAACAACGTTTTTGATACAACGAGAGCCGATCAGAAAGTGACCGGCGCTTTTTCAATCTACTCATTCAATGGCGGATAATAAAAAAGTTTATGAAAGGTTGCTGTCATAAAACTGATGGAGGAATAGTTAGTTCAGTTAAAGGGCCGTAAAAGGATTAATCAGGCTGAAAAGTGCATTTTTCAGCCTGATTCTTTTGAGGCATTTTTATAGATGATATTGTACGTATTCAAGTTATATAGGTAAATACTAAAATTATTTGACAATTACCGTCATGTATTATAT
>DATMXV010000315.1:0-4551 GCA_035561335.1 Desulfitobacteriaceae bacterium | reverse complement strand
TGATTACTCTCTTCAGATTAAAAAGCAGCAATCCGGAAGTTATTATCAGGGAAGCGGATGTTGCCAGAGCAATTCCCAGAATTCCAAATATCTTTGATAAATACAGGTTAAGAATTATGTTTATCGTTACCCCGATAATTCCATTGATCGTCGTATCAACTGTTTTATTCATGGCAAAAAGAGTCGAATTAAGAATATCTCTTAAACCATAAAAAGCTAAACCAATAAGGTAACCAATAAAAGCGAGCGTGGTCAGATCAACTGAGTCCTGAGTGAATGCCCCGCGCATATAGACAATTCTGATTATATCCTGATTATATACTATCGCTCCGATACTAACCGGCATCAACAATAAGAAGGTATAAATAATGGTTTTCCGGACATATTCAAGCAAAGCTTCACGGTCACCGGAATTTTTTTTGTTTGCGATCAGCGGGTAGGTAACAGTTAAGATCGAAGAGGTTATGACCGTATTTAAAAAAACCACCAGTTTCTGGGCAAAATCAAGGGCCGCAACACTCCCTGTCCTGAAGGAAGAAGCAATAGTTTTATCTACCACAATGTTCAGGGAATTGACTCCTGCCCCGATCATAACGGGGATTATCAATACTAATACCTTCCTGATCATTGGATCCTTAAAATTAAAATTAAATCTGAATTTATATTTGTGTTTAATCAGAGGCGGGATTTGAACCAAAACCCTGATCAAATTACCGGCCACGTTGGCAATTGTTAAGCCGACAATGCTGTACGAATGAAAAAGCAATAGATATAAAATAATCGGAGTATTAAAAAAAATCCCCAGAATAGATGGCACAATGAAATCTTCGCTTACCTGAAGCATCGCGCTAAAGCAGGCGTTTATTGCCAGAAACAACAAGTTAATAACGGTAATCCGCGTCAATAAAACCGTTAAAGCAAGTTTCTCACCGCTGAAGCCACTGGCAAAAATTGGCACTATTTGCTCGGCAAATATTATGGCCAATAAAAATAGGCCCACAGAGATAAGCAGGAGCAGGGTAATAAATCTGTTGGCAAAATTATACATCTCCTCTTTGCCGTTCTTAACTAAGTGCTCGCTTAAAACGGGCAAGAAAGATGTAGAAATAGCCAGCCCTATGACCATAAACAGTGTTTCCGGAATTGTAACAGCAATATTATAGGAATCGGTATATATTCCTGTACCAAAATTAGCAGCTATAAGCAGGTCCCTGATAAAACCAAGGCCTCTGCTTAATACTGAAACAACCATAATTATCAAAGTGGATTTTAGAATTGTACTTTTACTCATTTATTTTATCTCTAATCCTCTGGCCGGCCAGGAATACACAAAATATTATAAGGTATTCAGCCAGGGTTTGCAATTTTTCAAGCTATACCGCAGTTTTCCGGACTTCCCGTTTGACTAAGCCATCAGCGATTGCCAGGAAAATAAAAAAATAGATCCTGATTTTAGGGGCCGAGAAAAAACTATCCACCAAATTCATTTGCAGAAAAACTATAAAGGAAATTATATAACCTTGATAAAAAGGCTTAATAAAATTGGAATTTGCAGCTTGAATAGCTCTTCTGAGCATTCTAAAACCTGATATTAAAAAACTAATAAATGCCAGACTCCCTAAAACACCTAATTCGCTTTGGATCTTCAGAAAGATATTATGGGGATGAAGTCCGGGGGTAAACTCATAGGTAATATAATCGTACTTTGCCGAATATTTATTATAGACCTCGGAAAAATTAGTATTTCCGACTCCCAGCCAAAAATTGTCCCTGATCACTTCCAGCGCTGTTCCCCAGATTTTTATCCTGGTGAGGTTTTGGGAAATATCTACGAACTGGAAAATCCTGCTATGAACCTGGGGTATGTTAAATGCAATCCCGCAGCCAACAATAAACAGGAACACCGATTTCCAATTGTAGATAAAAATCAGCAAAATACACCCTGTCGCCAGGGCTAACCAGGCGTTCCTGGAAAAGGACAGAACAATATTGATTAACGCTAAACAGGTAATACTGCAGAATACAGCTTTAGGCTTTAAATCTTTTGTTTTTAAGGTCAGAAGAATTAAAGGGAAGACAGCGAAAATAAAAAAAGCGCCAACATTATTTGAATTTTCCAAAGTTGCTCCAATCTTATAGATAGGTACCGGGATATGTTGCTGCATATAGGGCCAAACATAGAATACGTACTGCAGCAGTCCCCATACTGATATTACTGCACAACTCCCTAAATAGCTCTTTAAAATCCCTTCAAGCTTATTTTCATCAGCCAGGTAGTATTTAATAACGAAATACAATACCAGATAAGAACCGAATCTCATGCTCTCTTTTAATGCTTCTCCGCGGTTAACTGCATAAAGAGTAGACATAAACATAATAATTATTATCAGGATAAAACAAAGCAAAGTAGGGTTTTTCCGGAGGTCCGCTAAAGCTGAGAAAAATTTCTGCCGGTTATTCCGGCCTGCGAGCATAAAGCTTAAAATAATGATAATGAAAACATATAACAACCTGTCACCGCTGAGCGTAAAACCGCTAAATTCAAAATGGCTGGGTAAAAGCGGATACAAAAAAATGAAAAGGCACATCAGATAATACAATGGTTTATTGAACCTCCGTTTCTTGACTATCATCCCCGAAATAAAAATCAAGCTCTTTTCCGTTTCTTTTTTTGCTTTCCTGCATAAACTAAAACCTTCCAAACAAATCTCGGCAGGACCAACTGGCGACGCCAGCGCCACGGTTCACGCCAGATCCGGTAAAGCCATTCCAAATGCCAGCTTTGCAGCCAGCGGGGAGCACGCAATACTAACCCTGCCAGAACATCAAAACTTCCGCCTACGCCCATACTGACTGCTGCTAACCCTTGATGAGCGAAAATCCAATATTCCTGCAGAGGTACACCTAAACCTACCAACAATAAATCAGGTCGAAAATCATTAATCCGGCGAAGCAATTCTTTTTCCTCAGATGGTTGGAAATAGCCGTGATGAGCTTGCCAAATCAGCCCGGGGTAATCCTTACTTACTTCCAAAGCTGCCGACTCAGCAATTCCGGGTTTACCTCCCAGGAAAAAAATCCGCCATTTATCTGCCTGGGCAATGGGAAACAGGGCTTGTACCAAATCTATCCCCGATACCCTCTCTTCAATAAAAGAACCCAGTTTGCGTACTGCCCAAACTACACCAATTCCATCCGCAGTCACAAGGTCGGCAGAATTAATTAAATCAGCTAATTCCTGATCTTTATTGGCTGCATATATCATTTCCGGATTAGCAGTAACCACTCTTATACATCTTGGTTCCCTGATAGCCTGTCTTATGTATTCCACCGTTTCCTTCATTGTTAATGTATTAATAAAAATCCCCAGGACATTAACTTTTATCGAAAACACTTCCTTAACAAATGTGAAAAGACATATTCCTCTGAAATTACAAATATTCTTCCCTTTACTTGTAATTATTAAAACTTCTCTCCAAAACCTTACCGGTTCCTAATACTACACAGGAAATCGGATCGTCAGCAACAATTACCGAAAGTCCCGTCTCTCTGGAAATTCTGATATTAATGCCATAAACCAGGGACCCCCCGCCGGTCATAACAATTCCTTTATGGAAAATATCTGCTGACAATTCCGGCGGGGTTCTTTCCAACACTTCTTTTACTCCTCCGACAATGGTTTCCACAGATTCTTCCAAAGCATTAAAACTTTCCTGGGAATTTACAACAATCGTTTTCGGCAATCCTGTTAGTAGATCCCGGCCCCGGACATCAATGCGGGGATTATCAGGCCGCCCTTCACGAATTGCCGAACCGACGGCTATCTTAATCTCTTCTGCTGTCCTTTCGCCAATCAACAAATTATACTGCCGTCTGATATAACGGGTTATTGCCTCGTCAAACTTATCTCCACCCATCCGGAGGCTGCGTTTACATACGATCCCATCCAAGGATAAAACAGCAATATCTGTGGTTCCCCCTCCGATATCAACAACCATATTACCCTCCGGCCCGGAAATATCCAAACCCGACCCCAAGGCAGCGGCGTAAGGTTCTTCAACTACTTTAACCTTCTTGGCCCCGGCTTGATAAGCTGCTTGTTTTACTGCACGTTCTTCAACTTCAGTTACCCCCGAAGGAATACAAACAACAACTCTGGTCCTGAAGAAGGGCCAGCGTCTGGCGCCTGCCTTTTCCATAAAATATTTAAGCATAAGTTGAGTTGTCTGGTAATCTGCAATAACTCCATCTCTCATCGGCCGGATTGCAATAATATTACCCGGAGTCCGGCCTAACATCATCCGGGCATCCTCTCCGACGGCTATTTTTTTATTATTGTTCCTGTTAATTGCCACAACCGACGGCTCATGCATCACTATCCCTTTTCCTTTGGAATATACCAGAACACTGGCCGTCCCTAAATCTATTCCTAAATCTATGCCGAACATTGATGAAAGTAACCCCTTTCCAAACGCAGATCAAAAAATAATAAAATAAAATCTCCCCGGCGGGAGATTAAGACTAAAGACATAAAGCGGCGGGTAACATTGA
>DATMXV010000314.1:0-8103 GCA_035561335.1 Desulfitobacteriaceae bacterium | reverse complement strand
AAAATTAACCTCCTGTACGGAGGTTTTATGTTATGACCGACTGCCTTGAAGGAAAATAATCCGTTTATCCAGAAACTATACATGATGAATTTAAGCAAATTCCACTAAATGCTCTCTCTGTAATAGTTGCCTAATATTTTTTGAAGTGGAATTATATTGGGAGATGTTTGTTTGACAATGGAAAGGGCTCGGCAGATCCTGCAAAAATATTTTGGCTATGCCCAATTCCGGGAAGGCCAGCACCAGGTAATCGAAAGTTTGCTCCAAGGTGCGGACACTTTGGCAATCATGCCAACCGGAGCGGGGAAATCTTTGGCTTATCAAATCCCGGCACTCTTATTCAAGGGAACAACCCTGGTTATTTCACCTCTGATTTCCCTGATGAAAGACCAGGTCGATGCCCTGCAGCAATATGGAGTCGCTACAACCTTTATCAACAGTTCCCTTTCCGCAAAGGAAGTCTCTTCCAGGCTCCAACGGGTCGGGAATGGAGAATTCAAACTTTTGTATGTAGCGCCTGAACGTTTGGACTCAGAAAGTTTCCGTGAACTTCTGACAACCCTGCAGATCTCCTTGATCGCGATTGATGAGGCCCACTGTGTTTCCCAGTGGGGGCATGACTTCCGGCCAAGTTATCTTCACCTGGGCGCTTTTATCAAGACATTCCCCCAACCACCGCTGATCGGGGCCTTTACGGCAACGGCTACCCGGGAAGTTAAAACAGATATTATCAGCTTGCTAAGCTTAAAGCAGCCAAATGTTTTTGTGACCGGCTTCGACCGTCCGAATCTGAAATTTACTGTCCTCCGGGGAGAAAACAAAAAAACCTTTGTCACGAATTATACCCGCTCATCCGGGCAAGCCGGGATTATTTATGCCGCAACCCGCAAGGAAGTTGACAGCCTTCATAAATTGCTAACCGCCAAAGGCCTAAAGGCTGGTAAATATCATGCGGGGATGGACAGCAATGACCGTCAAAAAAACCAGGAAGATTTCCTTTTCGATAAAACCCCGGTTATGATTGCCACTAACGCCTTTGGCATGGGAATAGACAAATCCAATGTCCGTTACGTTATTCACTACAATATGCCAAAAAATATGGAAGCCTATTACCAGGAGGCCGGGCGGGCCGGCCGTGACGGGGAACCGGGAGAATGCCTGTTGTTATTCTCCCCCCAGGATGTAATAGTACAGCGCCGCCTGATTGAACAGACAATCCTTCACCCGGAGCGGAGGAAAAATGATTTTAGAAAACTTATGGCAATGGTTGATTACTGCCATACGTCACGCTGTTTGCGCAAAACAATCCTGGATTATTTCGGAGAAAAAAATCTTCCGGCGGAATGCGGGAATTGCGGTAATTGCCTGGATGAACGCGCGGAAATTGATATTACAGTAGAAGCCCAAAAAATCTTTTCCTGTATCTACCGGATGAGGGAACGTTTCGGCATCAGCCTGGTTGCCGAGGTCTTAAAGGGATCGCACAATAAAAAAATCCTCGAACTCCGTTTTAATGAACTTTCCACCCATGCGCTTATGAGTGAAGTCCCGCTCCAGGAGATCAAGGACCGTATCAACTATTTGCTAACTGAAGATTACCTGCGCTTGTCCGGCGGAGAATATCCCACAATGAAACTTCAGCCGAAAGCAATTTCCGTTCTGAAGGGAGAAGCCAAGGTAACACAAAAAGTAACCCAACAGCCTTTGCCTCAGGAAACTGAGACGCAAAGCCTCTTTGACCGGCTGCGGTCACTGCGCAGGGAAACCGCCCTCAAAGAAAACCTGCCTCCCTATATGGTTTTTACTGACAGCACTTTACGGGAAATGTCCCGGTTTTGCCCTGTAACCGCAGCAGAGCTGTTAGGTATCGGCGGGGTCGGAGAACGAAAGCTGGAGAAATACGGTTCCCTGTTTCTTAAAGAAATTCAGGATTTTCTAACGGAGAATCCTGTACGCGAAAAGGAAGGAAACAGGCCGCAAATTAACACCCCGGAAAAACCTACTGAAAAACCTGCGGAAAAACCTGCTTCCGCTCTCAATAAAGAGCCAAGCCACCTTAAAACCTACCAGCTTTTCCAAAAAGGTTACTCCTTAATGGACATAGCAAAAAGCAGAGACATAACATTAAAGACCGTACAGGAACATCTGGTGCGCTGCAATTTGGAAGGACATGCCGTTCCCTGGGATAACTTTATACCCGATGAACAGGAACAATTGGTCCTGGAAGCTGTCCGGCAGGCCGGCAAGGAAAAACTGCGCCCGATCAAAGACCTCCTGCCTGAAAATATCGAATGGTTTACGATCAGGGCTGTGCTGGAGAAATACAGGGGGATCGTCTGAGTTGCGATATTAGCGGGCCTAATATCCATCGATTTTCATATCCGGATTTTTGTCCTCGTTAATGGAATGATCCTCACTGTTCATTCAGAGGAACATAGCCGGCCTGCTCAATGCATTCTTGTCCTTCAGCCGACAACATCCACTGAAGAAAGCGTCCGCCGGTGTTTTGTTTATCAGCTTGGCGAATGACGCCATAATAGCTGGTTGTAAAAGGATAGGCCGTATTTCTCAGGTTTTCTGGTACAGACGATACGCCGTTAACACGCAATACTTTGATGTTTTCGTTCTTATAGAGCGTGTCGATATAATACCGGTAGGTATAGCCGAGGCTTGATTCCGCGTTTTTGTATTCAGCAACAGCGTCAACCAGTTCCCCCATTCCCGCCGCGACTTTGGTCATTGCCGGAGGAAGCATGGGAATTCCTTTCATCACCAGGTTTTCCATCGCGGTTTGGCTGCCGGAGTTTTTTTCCCGCTGATAAGGCTCGATCTTGGCATCGGAGCCGCCAACCTCTTGCCAATTGGTGATCTCACCCGAATATATTTTTTGAATCTCCTGAACCGTAAGGCTTTCCACCGGATTGTCCTTGTGGGTAATAAAAACAAAAGCATCATAGCATACCGGCTGCATCAACAATTCAACCCGGTTGTCCCTGGCAATCGAAAGTTCTTCCACCGACGGCTCCGTAGCAATTATTAAATCTACAGGATGGTATTCTTCCAGGAAAGTACGGGTAGAGTGGATCGCTCCGCTGTTCGGACGGGAATAGATCAGGTTTTCATAGGCGGTGTGCGTTGTGTTAAAATTGACAAAACCTTGCGCGTCTTCATCAGACAACCCCAAAATCTGTCGTGCAAACTCAACAGCCATCGGTACGGCTACCGTTGAACCGTCCAGGCACGGATAAGAGCCGTACTTTACCTCATAATAATCCTGTTTCCCGGAGGGAACATTCCAGCTTCCTTTCACAGATTGTTCCCCCAGCTTAAATTCGCTGCCGGAAACGATTTTTTTCCAAGTCTCAGCCCGGTCAAGCGTTTGATTGATCTGCGCCCATGATCCCGTCCGTTCCGGTTTGCTGTTATCAGCGCCGCAGGCGGATAAAAAAACTACCGACAGGAGCAATAGGATAAAAAAAGGCATCCATTTACGTAATACCATAAAAATCCTTCCTTCGCTGTTTATTGTAACAATTTTTCTTATTCCACATCATTACTGTTTTCACCTTCTATAAAGGGAAAAAAATGGTTCTTGCGGTTTGTGTAAATAGTTCTTTTTCCAGTCCTTTGGCAAGACTGTCAATAAGACATAAATTAAATACCCGCTTCACACGAATTCAAATGTGTGAAGCGGGTATTTAATTAAAAAAACTACTTCTTTCCTGCAGTGTAACCTTGACGGTATCGCCGGGCTGTTTGCCGATTTTAGCCCGGATATCCTTTCGGATACCGATGATGTGGCAGGTCGTGCCCATTCTGACCACACTGCCGTCGTAGGGTTCCCCATCAAAGGTGGCGTGGACAGGGACCCGTCCTTTACCAAACTCTTCTTTGACATCAAACGGGATTTCCACATAAGCACCGTCTATATCGGGAACCTTTTGGATGACAGCGTCAAAGGTGTATTCCTTATTGCCGGTACCGTCTTTCATTATTCTCTTTTTTCCCTTATCTTCTTTGCTTTCTTTATTTTCTTTTGCTCTGAACCGTGTTATCTCCGCTATCAGATCATACGGTACCGGTTCGGATAGCGGAAATTGGATCGCACCTTTTGATGTTTTATAACCCGTCAGCTTACCTGCAAAGACACGAATCGCGTTCTCGCCGGGATAAAGCCCGATGTGGTTTTTCGCCGCCGCGAAATGCAAAAGGTTTTCATTTTGCCAGAACGTCGGCATCTGCCAACTTATCTTTTCTTGCGCTTCCGGGACTGCTTTACGGATTGTTTTCCGGACTTGCTCAAGGATATCCCGCACTTCAGCCGGAAACAGCGCAATATATTCGTCAATGGTAGTATATCCCGTTTTTTCCGAGGAATCCTTACGCGCGCGTTGCGACTGCGTAAGGGTATAGGCCTGCGCGATACGTTCCAACAATACCGGAAACAAAGCGTTGTCCCTCACTTCAAAATAATGAACCACACGATTTTTGGATGTTTGAAGTACTTTCGAGGGTTCCCATTCATCATGAAGGATATTGGAGGCAAAGGCAACCACCATACAGTCCTTTTTGGCGCTTACCTCGGCAAAAGTGGTGGTATGCTTCCACAGCACGGCGCTTGATGTCTCATATTCATCAAACGGGCCAAGTTTTTCATGAACCAATTTGCGGAGTTGTTCATATAGCGGCAGCCACTTGGCACGGACGCCGGAAAATATCAAATCAGCCATGTTAATCATTCCTTATATTCAAAAATCTTAACTTAGTAAATCCTTGAGCTTAATCTCGGGATGATGATACCGTGAATAAGCCGCTGTTTTCTTGCCGTACTGCAAGGCCTCCTCGGGGCACCATTGTATACAAGCCAGACATTGCTCACAGTGATTATGCCAGGTAAGTTTATCATCTTGAAGAGAAATATTTTTACTGGGACAGAGTTGAATACAAATGCCGCATTTATTACACTTCTCGTTGGCCCAAAACTTTCTATCCAGCTCAGGGATATGAGGAGAACCTATTTTATATAACGTGCTAAAAATTATCCTTTGCCAGAGAGGGCCTTTTTCCACTTGCTTCTCAGCTCTATTGTTAATTTCCTGTACGATATAAGCTATCTTGAAACGAGCTGCCGTAAAAAGTTCATTTTGTTTTTCCAAGGGCCCCGGACCTCCCCAGGGGATATAATTCGAAGGCATAACAACTGACCACCCGCTGGATAATACTAAGCCCTTGGCTTGCATAACTTTGTCCAATTGCACTAAGGTGTTAGCTACTTGACCGGCATTATTAGCCACTGCAAAGATATACTCTGCATTCTTTGCCGGCAATTGGTCCAGGAATTCCAAAACCCGTCGCGGCACGCCCCACATATAAACCGGAAAAACCAGGCCTATCCTCCGGGATTCAACTATATGCTGTTGCTTGTCCCAATTAACCATAGAGACAATTTCGCTATCCCCAAGTTCGCGAGCCAACACCTGAGCTATCCATAAAGAATTACCTGTACCGGAAAAATAAAAAATAGTTGTCTTCATAACTTCTCCTTAAAGTACTTCTCATTAAAGTATTTTTATCAACACCTAAGTTTCATTGCGGTTCCAGTAAGTCCATTACATGTAATAAATATTATGCCCGCCCGGAACCAATGCCGTCTCAGCTCTCTCAAAATAAAGTTCCGGCAAAACGATCCTGATTTCCTATTCCGAGTTTTCTTTCCGCCAGTATACTATGAACCTAATAATTATTAAAGGTGCATCCTCTTTTTATTGGCTATTATTTAATCACTCCGTTTCCTAAAGTCCAGCCTGTTTAATCCAACATAAGAACAGCACCCCTGTCGGGATGCCGCATTTTGATATTCGGTATTAGACTTTTTTGGGTTTTTTCAATGGCAGCGCGCGCTGCATATGGGACATAATTTTTTATTTATTAGTCGTCATTTATTCTACTGTCAGGCCTGCCAAAGGGAAAGCCCCTATGACGATGAAAATGAGGAGCGTCGAACGGATTACAATGCCCCGGATGTCCCGGACGTTCCATTCCGGACATTTCAGCCCACTTTCTAAGTAATTCAGTATTGTTAAAACGTCCATACATGGACATTAGTCGTTCAAAACGTTCTCTCCCCATTCGAGACAGGGCAGCGCGCATCCACTCAATCCTATCATCGTGGTCCTCCCCGTCGCCAAGCTGGGCTTCCAGCGCGTTGATAATCCGGTCGAGATATTCACTGAACGTCACCTGCTCCTGTTCACTGAGGCAGTTGAAAATACCGCTTAAATCGGGCTCTGTCTCCATCTGCTCATTCCTCCCCTTTTCAGTAAGTTTCACCAGCATGACGCGTTTGTCCGCTTCGGATGGGACGCGGACAACATAATCGCTTTTCTCAAGCTTGTTCAACAGTTCGTTAAGCGATTGCTGCCGGATACCCAGCATATAGGAAAGGTCCTTTGTGCTGATTTCCTCCTGCAGCTTGAGTATCGCCAAAACCCTTCCCTGGCCGCGCGTTGGGTCAGCCATTGGACCGTGATGAACGTGGTTGTGTAAATGATGACGCTGCAACAGCCACTGGAGCTTTGATAGTTTTTCGTAGAGTTCTAGATAATTATCGTTCATAGTTTTTTCTCCTTATTCATTTTATAACAGGTACCTTTAGATTTTATTTTACTGGTACCTGTTATAAATGTCAAGGGATCATTTACAGGTGCCTGTAAAAAATGAACATCCAAAATAATGTCCTTGGCATTTTCAGTTGGGATTCCTCCGGATTCTACTTCACCGGGCAATTTTTCGTCAAGATTACCGGAACTCATCGTTACTTCCAACCGGGTCAAAACGGTACCCGGAATAACGGTTATTTATACCAGCTATTTATTACTTGAATACTTTGGTCACCTGGATAATAACTCTTATTTTCATCAATCTTTCCTATAGCAAAAACGGAAAATCCGAGATTCCAAGTCTCTTTTTCAAATACTTCTTTATAGGCGGCAAAGCAATTAGCCTGTTCTTGCTCATTTGCAATAGTAGAAGGGGCTGGATTCCAAGGTTGAATTGCCGCTCCATTAGTTTTAGGAAAGCCTAATTCACCGAAGAAAACTTGTTTACCCCATTTAGCAGACAAATCCTTCAGCTCTCCAGAAACGTCTTGATGCCGCTTATATATTTGGGTGCCGCGGAGGTCACTTACGAGATCTTCTACTGAATTTGTTCCTTTGTCTGTTAGCTCAAAATATGCCGCAACGGAAATAAAGTCGACCTTGCCCAGGACGGGATTGTTTAGCTTTTTAGTATATGTATCATTTTGGCCATCTTTCTCAGTATCCCACTCGGCAGTATACCACCAATTAGTTTTGTAGGTTATCCGACCTTGAAAGTTTGCTCTGACAAAATCAGCGATATCAGCCCAATGATCATATTCCCTATCTATTTGTTCAAAGTTAGAGGCAATACATAGGGCGTACACTTTGTGTGGCTTGACAACATCACGGATTATCGGAGCAAGTACTGTTTGCTTCCAATTTGAGAACCACTCGTTTAAATCAGTTGGTTTTAATTGTGTCTCATACTGCTCTCCATTATTAATAAATGGATAGGGCTCTATAATAATATTGATTCCCTTGTATCTTAATTTCTTTATAAGCTCAATTGCTTTCTTTTCGCTGGCCGGATTAATCATCATTGTATTTGAAGATAAGGTAGGTATGTTAACTTCAACCGGAATATTTACTGTGTTTAACCCCAATCGGCTAATATCCTGTAAAGTCTGGTCGATGGAATAATCTACTGAGAGGTTACCCGATTTAATCTTCTCACCCCAAGGAGTGGCGATTCGATTCTTCTCGTACTGTTGGTTAACATAGACAATATCAATTAATACTAATTTCACAAGGACAATAATCAAAATAATAGAACACACCGATATAAGCTTTATCTTATTCCGCTTAAGGAAGTTAAAAAACATATTGAGAATCCTCTAATCGTTTTTTTTGTAAATTTCATATTAATTCCACTTATCAGAGGTTAAGCCAAAGAGTACTAATTATCTTATTCAATAATTCTGGCTAATACCTTCTTTTACAATATCTGATTGCAGCCAAGAGC
>DATMXV010000313.1:0-2989 GCA_035561335.1 Desulfitobacteriaceae bacterium | reverse complement strand
ATTATATTCATATATCTTTATATACGGCAATCCTGATTCTTTGGCCATTCTGACAGTTTCATGTACAGGATAGTTGACCCGTTTTAATAATAAATCAGGTTTCCCGGGTTCATGTAAGTCCAGCAGGCCATAACTGGCTGAAATATTACCATCCAGGGGCCGCCCCACACTTCCCACATTAAATACATGCTTACCTTTAATGATTCCCAAGTATGGAATATGAGAATGACCACATAAAACTATCTCCTCTTTTACCCCTACCATCATTTGGGCCATTTCCTCATTTGTTATCCGGTTATCCATCTCATCTGTAATGGAGCGTGGAGAGCCATGAACACACAGAATAGTGCTGCCTTCGATATTCAGAGACACCTTCTCGGGTAAAGCGGCTAAAAAATTGATCTCAGCGCTTGACAGGCGTTTTTTAGCATATAAATAGAACTCATAATAAGGCTTTTCTTTGAATCCGCCGGGTTTTTCTTCAATCCCGTTGAATTCCTCCAACCACATATCGGTATTTCCCTTGATCCAGGCTATGGGATTTAAATTCCTTATTAAATGTAAGGTTGCAGCCGGGTCCGGACCGACCATAATAATGTCGCCCAGAATTATGTAATTATTAATACCCTGGTTCCTGATATCTTCAAGGACTTTTTCCAGGGCAAGAATATTGCCGTGAATATCTGCCAAAACTGCTATTTTCATTTTTCTCCCTCGTTTTTTATTATTAACGGAACCGGTTGCGGGTCAGCGGCGGTTCCTGAACTTTATCTGCCATATTCCATATCTTTTATTCCATATATCTTTGCTTATTCCTCTCTCCCGGAAGGGAATATTATTCAGTTGCTTTTTTCATACAGCGCAAACTCCACCAGAATGCGAGAATGACAAGTGTGCCCAGCAGGATAAAGGCCTGCCAGACTACGGCATTGGAAATATCTCCGTTGAATATGGCGCGGGAAGCATCGACAACGTATTTTAAGGGGTTAAACAAACTGATATTCCTGAGCCATACCGGAGCAAGGGTGAGAGGCAGGAGAACACCGGAGAGCAACAGCAAAGGTTGGGATAAGAAATTCAGAATGGGACCCAAGGCATCTTCCGATTTTACTGTCAGGGCCAGGGCATAGGAAACAGGAGACATACAAAGACCGATCAGGACCATCATTAATAAAGTCAAGATTGCGCCAAGCGGCAAGATGGTAAGTCCCAGCGGCAGGGCAAGGAGAAGAACGATAATTGTTTGGCTGAGCAGAGTAAAGACATCACGGGCGACAAGCCCGAGCAGCAGCGCCAGCCTGCTGGCTGTTGTGACGCGCAAACGTTCGATAACCCCTGAGCGCAGATAATCGATCATCCCAAAACCAACAAACATGACACCGAACAGGCTCACCATCACAAGCAGCCCGGGAGTAAACATATTTATTGAACTTACCATGTTCGATCCGATAACATTATTAAGCAGCGGCGCAAACAGGTACAGGTAGCAGATTGGCTGAAAAAGGGCTGCCAGCACCCAAAACGGGTTCCGAATAAGTAATGTCTCATAATGGATAAACAAAACCCAGGTTTCTTTCAAAGTTTTCATTTTATCAGTTCCTTTTCAAGTTCGTTTCTCAGGGAGTACCCGGTTTTTCGTAAAAATACCTCATCCAGCGAGGGCTTACTCATTTCCAGTGTTATAATCGGTATTTTTGCCTCGACAAACAGAGTAAGGATCCCCGGCAATGCTTTTTCCCCGGCTTCCACATATAATTTCATGATGTTCCCTGAGGTTAAAGTTTCATTAATATCCCCGCGTGCTTTGAGAAGGGTTTTGGCCTGTTCAAAATAGATAGGATTCATGCCAATCTCAATGATATCACCCGAAATCTGGCGTTTCAGTTCCAGGGCGCCGCCTTCCGCTACAACCTCGCCATGATCCATGATGCAAATGGTATCGCAGAGGGAATCGGCTTCATCCAAGTAATGTGTTGTCAGGAAGATGGTGATGCCTTCAGCTTGCAAGTTTTTAATTACATCCCAGAAGGTGGCGCGCGAGGTCGGGTCAAGGCCTGTTGTCGGCTCATCCAGAAATAAAAGCTTTGGTTTATGCATAATTCCCATCCCTAAGTCAATATGACGACGCTGACCTCCGGAATAGGTCATTACCTTGCGGTGACAATAGTTTTGCATATTAAAGGCGCTGATCAGTTTTTCGGCATTTTCAATGGCCTTTGCCTTGGACAGACCATAGAGCCTTCCCTGTAAAACGAGGTTTTCATAGCCGGTCGCAAATTCATAACAACCACCTTTTTGGCTGACATAGCCGATCTTCTGCCGAATCTGTTTAGCGTTCCTCAATAGATCGCAGCCAACGATTGACGCTGTTCCGGTACTTGGCTTCATCAGGGTTGTCAATATTCTCATCGTAGTGGTTTTTCCTGCGCCATTGGGTCCCAAAAAGCCGAATATTTGTCCCTGCCTGACCTGTAAATTGACGTTTTTTACGGCTTCAACTATGTTGTTTCCACTACGAAATGTTTTGCCCAGGTCTTTTGTTACAATCATCTCCACTGCTGTTTCACCTCCGTTATGTCTTTAAACTTATTTAAATTCAAGATGTTTCCTTGGTATCCCTTCCTTAAAAATATCTTCCCCCAAAATCTCTGGGCAATAAAAAGAGAAAACATTATATCAAATGTTCTCCTTTGATTAAAGAACGTTTTTGGATAGCCCAACAGTAAAGGCCTTGTCCCAAATTCGAATCCGGATTCGAATCTTGGACAGGCTGGATATGTAAAAAATAAAAAAAGCCCTATTCAGGCTGTTGATTCTAGGTTTCGCTTTTCTAATGGTCGATATTCATTTATCACTTTGAACCATTATCGCCAAGAGGATTTACTTGGGGTCGTCTCACGAAACGGGGTGTAAGGATAAACCGGCTATATTATTATTCTTTGTTAATAAAATATTTTTTACCATAATCGTTATAAATAACTATATGGGG
>DATMXV010000312.1:0-19036 GCA_035561335.1 Desulfitobacteriaceae bacterium | reverse complement strand
CTATAATTAAAGATCATAAAAGTTGGTGCAGAATGCCATAGGCATTTAGCACCAACTTTAGTTATTCCTGATTATGCATTATGAATTGCGAATTAAGTTAAGTATCTTCTCCCAGAACCAAAACCTGATATTTTTCGGCTGACTAACCTTTACCTCTGTTTCCGTTATTTTGTCAGTTGTTTTGTTGGTTGCTTTTTCAGGAGGACTTTTCTGCAAAGGAACTGCCGGTTGGGCATCAACAGGAATTGTTGTCGCTTGCTCAATATTTACAAAACAAAGCGGCGGAAAAAGCACGCACCACCAATTGGCGCCTTCAGCCTTTCCGATTAAAATGCGCACAGCTTCATACTCGCCTGCCGGTAAAACAAGGGAACCATAGGATTTGGTGGGAAATTGGAAACGACCGCAATCACTCCTGACTTCCTGGTTTTTTCCCCAAATCTGAACAATTGAGCGTGCTATGCTCTCCATCTCCGGCAGGAGGCTTTTTAGAATTAACCTTGATTCCTCTAAAGAGCGGGATTTCGCCAGCCTTGGAGAGACTTTAACTAAAATAGCATCCCTGACTGCAATTTTCAGGGCCTGATCTGATTGGCTGTTGGAATTTCCTACAACATGAAAACGGATCAATTTATGGCCTATATCAGGTGAACTCCAAAATTCCTCCGCCGGCCTGTTTATGGCAGTAACCGTACTCGTGAGGAAGAGTACAAAAAGAATTATTATTATTCCCAGGCCTGCTTTGGCTTTCCTGTTACTTTTAGCAGCTGCTTCTCTGATTCCCATGATAATCATGCTTCCCTCTTTCTGTGAAAACAATCTTCTATATCATAAGTATGCCCTGCCGGAAAAGACCTCAGACCTGTTTTCTAAAAAATTGTGAATATCTTAGCAAAGAACCTTTCATTCCGTATAAAATAATAAACTAACCCATAAATATGCAGTAGTCATATTTATGGGTTAGTTTATTTCTAGATACTTAAAGGGGTTTGATCATGGTTAATACCTGGCATGTCCTTCAAATCAGTCTGATTTCAGGACTGGCAACTACAGCGGGCAGTCTCCTCGTTCTTATGCTCGGCCAACCTGAAGAACGCCTGCTCTCCTTACTTCTTGCCGGCTCAGGCGGGGTTATGTTAGCAGTTGTTTCCCTTGACCTGTTGCCTATGGCCTGGAATACCGGACCTTTACCCCAATTTATATCCGGTTTGTTATTAGGATACTTATTTATGCAATTAGCGCACAGCTTATTAAATACTGGTGATAATTCACTTCCTCTTTCCCAGCGCCAGCGTTTAAAACGTCTGGGTCTCCTGGTTGCCTCAGGGATAGCCCTGCATGACCTGCCGGAAGGCATGGCAATTGCTTTAGGGCAGGAGGCGTCCGAAAATTTAGGCCTTATTATCGCCCTGGCTATTACTTTCCATAACCTTCCCGAAGGCATGGCCACAACAGCGCCCTTAGTAATGGCCGGAATAAGGACCTGGAAAATTATTATCCTGAATCTGGGGATTGCTTTTTTTACTCCCTTGGGCGCCTTGATCGGGCTCTTTGCCTTAGATGCCACCCGTAATTCTTTTGCCTTCTTTTTGGCTTTTGCGGCCGGGGCCATGGCCTTCCTGGTCTTCACGGAACTTATCCCGCTTGCCCGGGAACGCCATCCCCATTATGCCCTTTTAGGGATAGCCGTTGGCTTCATCCTTTTTACCCTCCTCAGTTTTATCCATAATGCATAATTCACAATGCATAATTATTACGAATCGTGACTAGTTTTCACTATGGATGTTAGTTCCAGACAAATATTCATTTTCGCTGCAAAATCTTTTTTAGTCTGTCCACGGGCCTCTTTTACATTTGCTCCAACACTTGTACCGCTTCTTAGTAATTGCTTTGATAATACAAACTCCTTTCTTTCTTCACAAAGATATTTATATAGCCTTACAATCCTAATAGCAAAGGCCATACTTTATTAACGATTATATTTTCCTTAATCTTTTTCCTCTCCCAATTATGAATTATGCATTGTGCATTATGCATTATTTAAGCACTGTCGCCGCATACTCCCCCATAACCTGATAACCTTTGGCATTAGGATATTTGCCATCAGTTGATAAACCCGTCAGATATTCTTTATCACTGTCAAAAAGGCTGGCATTAAAATCAAGGACCATAATGTTTTGGGAAAGGGCATAACTTCTTTCCCATTCCCGCATACTCTCTATTGTTTTTTCATACCCCGGATACCAGACAGGCAGGGCTAAAATTGGAATAATATTATTGGCACTTGATTTTTCCGCTAATGATTTGATATAACCCTGGAAATCGCTCAGGCTTATATTTTTCAGAGCATCACCGGTCCCGGCAAAAATGATAACCCGGCCTGGTTTTTCAGTCAGGACGTCATTATCAAAACGGTCTAACAAATCCTGGCCGGTTTGCGTTACTTTTCCCTTGTTGACAACCTCTACCTGTAATTTATCAGCTAAAGTCGCTGTCCAGGATTTATCGGCTCCCAGAGGATATCCCAAGGTAAAGGAATCTCCTAAAGCAACAATTTTGGTATTTGTTAATGTTTTCTTGGAACCTGTCTCATTAATTCCATTTGAACTATTGGCAGGTCCTCCCCAGGATGATCCTTTAACCACCCCGCTTAAAAAAATGAGTACTGCAAGCAACACGGCTATTTGAATAAGCCGTGATTGCGTCCGATGAATTCGCATTTTCAAATCCTCCGTTAACATCATCTCTTGGTTCTGGTTATCCTAATAATTTCTACGTTATTATCAGGTTTCCTTCTGCCATAACACCTTCTCTGTTTATTATTTGTTTCACAGTGCTAAAACCCCCCGCATAATTTAATATAGAAAATTAAGGGGGTGCCAAAATGAGTTATATTGATAAAGCCAGAGAACTGGGGGAAGAGCTCGCCCGGATTCCGGAAATTAAGAATCTGAAAGCTGCTGAAACAGCTATTTTAGCTGATCCCCAAAGCAAGGAAGCCTTTTTAAAGTACCAGGAAAAAGAACGCCAGTTAGTCGCTGCCCAAATGCTCAGTAAAGTTGTTCCGGAAAAAGATTCTCTGGCCCTGCTGGATCTGAAAATTCAGCTGATAAATAAATATCCTTTAATAAAAGCTTATTTTGTTCAACAGCAAAATTATGAAAAAGTAATGGCCATGGTTAATTTGATCTTAACAACTGCCATCCATGGTATGCCCAGTGCCGATCAATTGCCTCTTCCCCAGGAAGTAAAAAACCTGGCGCAAAAAATCCTTGATAATGTCAGCGGAGGGAAAGCAATGCCCAAGCTGGATATCCCGGCAGACTTTAAATTACCCCAGGGAATCAAACTCCCCCCTGACTTTAAGGCGCCTCGCGAATGAGACCAAACGGCTATCACGGGCCTCATTTCGTTAATGATCTTACACATCCTGTAACTGTTCTGATGTTTATTTTAGTCTTGTTTATCGGAGGATGGTTAGTTGGCCAAAGCTGGTTTTAATAAATATTGAAAGAGAGGAGGTGGCGGCTTGGCCGGTACAGCATATCCCTGTGAACTCCGTCCTCCCTTGCCGGCAACTCCCTTAGCTTTTTCTATTCTAATAACCAGCCCTATCCGCTGTAATTTATCCTTCAGTCCGGTAAGTGCCCTAATCCTGCCCCTGGCCAAAACAAACCTCTTCTTTTCGGGACTGATTGTGGCCGGTCTGGACTTATTGACTTCCTTTCTCCTGAAATATTCGCTCGCTCATCCCCCCTGCCCCAACCGGGTCTATCCAAATCATTACCCGCCAATTCTGACCAGGGCCCAGCTCTCTCAACTGATGCAAGCCTATGCCAAGGGGCAACTTCCTCTGCCAGGGCCTGCCGGCAAAGCAAATGATTCTTCTCCCTTGGGCCAGGGACGCGGACCGGTCGGTAACGATCAGCCTTTATTCCCCGATAATTTAAGTGTCGCCCTCACAGTTACTGCCCCCTTCGCCCCTTTTGACGGCAGTCCTGATACCGCGTTTAATGTCCCATTATTTGAAATTCCCGGATTACCCGGCAACCTCTTAATTGCCCTCAGCCTCTTAATTGCTCAATTTCTGATTGAACGGGCCGGAATCGGTAACCCGGGTTGTCAGCCTGACAAAGGGAGGAAATAAAATGCAAGCTCTGGGTGCGTGTCTGCTTGCCCTGCTCCTTTTTTTTCTGCTTATCTATGCTTCAGATTATTTGCTGGGCAGGGTTACAATTAAAACCCTGGGTATAACAATTACCATAGGCATTATCTGTTTTTCAGCCCTTGTGATCTTAATCTTATTTATTCTCTGTTAATCCGAATCAGCTTATCCAATATTTATTGCTAAAATAAAAAAAGTAACCATCCTTTGTTCCTGCAGGGGATGATTACTGCTGTCTAACTTATTACTCCTTGAGATCGAAGTGCATCCTTAGGCGTTAAGCTTTCATTTGAGGATATGCGCCTACGGCGAAAATCCACACTGTGGATTTTCGTGTTCACCATCGTTCCGGAGTTGCTCACTCACTACGCAGCTAAAGTACCAAACCTCTGGGTTAGTCTGCATGTCACGCAGCTTTTTTACCGTCACGCCACTTTGCCGTCCGTGACAGTGGCTAATCAAGACATCCTTGTACTTAAGAACCATCAGGCGGCAGGACAGGCGGTACAGGATTCTCAACCGCTCCCATTTGTTCCGGCGCCTGGATAACCTCCGGTATTATACTTTCCTGGGATACAGGAGCTGCTGGAGCTTTACCCTTACCCCCGAATAATCCCGCAACTTTTTTCCAGAGTGAGTCCCCGGCATTCTTCATGGGTTTCAGGAAAGCTGCCGCCCCCATCGGTTCCTTGACTTTGAGAATTATCGGACCATTTGGGGCTTGCCTAATATATTGGGGATTCTCCACTGATATTACCACTTTGTCGTAATGGGAAAGGGGTACATTGCTGTGGTACTGTGTCTGATAAGCCCCGTTTCCTATTGGTCTCAGGATTCCCGCCAGAAAGCCTGTTTGTCCCTTATAATCAACCAGATAACAGGCATAGACTGCCGTACCCTGATTTATAAATACTTGCGGCAAAGGAAGATTAGCCACTAAATAAAAGGAATTATCCGGTCCAATAGTAGCTATGCCATTACCGGCTATCCCTTCCTGAGCAGCCTCTAGAATTAACTGCCTTGGCAGATTGGGCTTGCCGAAGCTATATGATAAAGCTTGGCCGCTTGGCGCCGACATCCCTGCCTGATAATAATTATAGCCTTGAACAAATGGCTGCCGCTGTTTTTGACCGATAAATCCGCCACGCAGATTTTTTAAATGACCATCTTTCTGGAAGAAGCCGCTTTGCTTTAAGCCTGACCCAAGATTGTTACGAATAGAACCTCCGGGTGTTTGAAACGGAGGCCCATACTTCCGGTTGGGAACGTACCCCGGAAATTCCGGACTTTTCTCAAAGCTGCCGGACCCAGGCCCTTGTTCACCGTAATTCATTTTGCCCCCTCCTATCATATCAAACTCTTTATAAGATATGATTTTCGACAGGCAATAGTTAATTTTTTCTTATAAAAATCTAAAAGTTAATACAATATAACTATATGCTGAAGTTATGGTTGCCAATTTGTTTAATCACCGGCCTGCCTTTTATCCACTTGTCCTTAGCCGTCCTGGGGTTATAGTAAAATAAAGCGCCCCCGGTAGGATCTTTGCCCTTGATAGCTTCTTTGGCCGCCTGATAGGCTTTTTCATTCGGCAGAAGATGAATCTGCTTATCATCTACCGCCGTAAAAGCCCCGCGCTGGTAAATTACCTCTTTGATTGTTTTGGGAAATTGCGGGTCCTTCAGACGATTCAACACTACTGCGCCAACGGCGACCTGACCTTCCAAATCCTCACCTCTGGCTTCGGCATAAATTACCCGGGCCAACAGGTCCAGTTCTTCCTGTGATATTACCATTCCCGGGGCGCCGCGTGAGTTATTGACTGTATTTTCCTGGCTTCTTTTATTAACATTTTCTTTTTCTTTTTGTGAGGCGGATAATTCATCTTCCTCACTCATTAAAACATTGATTACCGGAATCTCCCCGGCAGGTTGGATATCAGAAGAACCGATATTCCCTGTGCTGACCAGTAACCCCAAATTAAGGATTTGATAACCTGCTATCAGAACCGTAATTAATAATGAAGCATAAACTGTGTTTCCGGATAAACAACATCGTCGACCTGGTAAAATAAAAATCACTCTCCAATTTCTAGACTATTGCTAGTCTTTCCCATTAGGAATGATTTTTATAACAGAAACTAAAATATGATTTTATTAAGATAAATCTAAAATAGCCTGGCCGTAATCAGAATCGGGATTTACCATTTCTGATTGGGGCTTAACCCGGGCCCCCGGACTCTGAACAATAACCGGACTGCCGGCAGTCTTCACTACAGCTAAAGCACCTTGATGCAGACCGGACCCTTTGATATCCCTGATCGTTTGATGCAGTACCAGCCAGTAAGTAGTACCTGGTTTTAACTCAGTCCTGGTACCTGTACCCGCATCCAGCTTTGGCCTTACCTGCAGAGTACCGGCATCCAGTACCTGAAACTCTATGGGAACTCTTTCCCCTGTGCTGCTATTGATCAGTTCCACACTGTTTTCGTTTACTGTCTGCCAATCTACCTGTCCCTGAAAACTAACTGTAAATTTTTTATCCAGGGGAATATCGTGCAAATCTCCTACCTGGCGGTAATCCGGATAATACAGGGGCCAGCGTTTACGCAACATCTCAGCAGTGACATTGGTCCAACCGTTTGAGCCGCCTATGCCTGTCTGATAAATTTCCGAAGCAGCTGCCAGATTGATTAATTCACCCCAGGACTGCCAGAACTCCGGGCTGCACGCCTGGCTTAAAGAAACCGCAAACCGGTCTGAATTACAAGTGAATTGAATATAACCGCTTTTATCCGGATTCTCTGCCCTGCCAACTCCTGACAATAACAACTCAGCTGCCGCTTTGGCATCAGTAGTCAGTACAGGTACATCCGGTAAAACTCCAACCTCATTAATAGTATTGCCTTTGGGAGAATAGAAGCGGGCAACCGTCATTTTAAGCACTCCGCCGTCAGACAAGTTAAATATGCTTTGCACAGTCCCTTTGCCATAAGTTTTGTTCCCGATCAGGATAGCCTTATGGTGGTCCTCAACCGCAGCAGCTAAAATCTCGGAAGCGCTGGCACTATTTTCGTTAATCAGGAAAACGACCGGCTGATCGATGACAAATTTATGATCGGCAGCCAGGTAAGTTTGCAGCGGATGTTTCTGGTCTTTGACTTGCATAACTGGATTCGGTCCGATAAAATAACCCGCCAGATCCAGGGCCACGTCTAAATAACCCCCCGGATTGTCCCGCAAATCAATTATCCAGCTAACAACACCCTGTCCACGCAGTTCCTGGATAACATCAGCAAAAACGGCGGGAGTTGTCATACCAAAAGAATGAATTTCTATATATCCTATCTGGCCAGCCAATTTTTCGCCTGTAACCGTCGGTTCTTCAATTTTCCGGCGTTCGACCGTGAAGGTAAGAATACTGCCGCCCCGCTTTACCTTAAGATCAACCTTGCTTCCTTCCGGTCCCCGGATAATATTCACAATCATTTCCGGTGTTAACCCGGCTAATGATTGGCCGCCTGCTTCAATAATCAGATCCCCTTTCTGCAGTCCTGCAGCTTCCGCAGGGAAACCCTTAACAACGCCGGTAACAAGAACACCTTCCTCTGCCGGCTCAACATTGATCCCAATTCCGGAGAAACTTTTGTCCTCTATTGATTTAAGAAAATCCTGATATTCCAAAGCATTCATATACCTTGTATGCGGATCTCCCAGGCGCTGAAGTGTCTCGTCTACAGTGGGCGCATTTAAAACATCACCGGAAACAGGATCTACATACGATCTCTTAAGCAAATTGCGTACTTCGGACAAAACATCATCTGCAGCCAGCACAGTTGCCGTCGGACAGATAAGAAGTATCAAGATTAATAAAATGCTTATGGATAACTTATAATTTGCCAATTTCTTTGTTCTCATTTCCCGCCCCCAACTTATGTTTCTATTTTTCTGAACTTAAACCTTTTCTCTGAACTCAAATTTCCTCACTTAGAAAAATATCCAAATCTGAAACTACTGAATTAATTCAACACAGCAGGGTTGAACTCCTCTCGTTTTTTCCGGCAGAATAAAAAAATGCCGGTAAACCTCCTAAACAGCAAACGGCTTGTCCAAGAAACGAATCCGGATTCGTTTCTTGGACAAGCCTGGCTATGTAAAATCAAAAAATCTCGGCACTATCTCAGACCTCGAAGCATCAGGTCTACCAATCCCTTATAATCCGGCTGATTCAGGGAATTTTTCCGGCAGAATACTTTTTGTTTGGTATATTGCTCAATCGTTCCGTTTATCAGGAAGGAAGCCAGTTCAGGATCAAGATCGGAACGCAGTTCACCCCCAGTCCGGGCTTTTGCTACCATATCGCGGCAGTACCGGAAAATTACCAGGCCCTGCTCAATTATATTCTCCCGCATCTCCTGAGAAAAAATGTTCATCTGCATTGCCACCAGCAGCATATCCAGATTTTTGTTGAAAAAATCAATATTATAAGATGTATAGTTCCATAGTTTTTCCTCAATACCGCTTCCCTTATCCATTTTCTCCTTCAGTCCCCGGCTGTAGGACTCGACACAGTAAATAATCATTTCCTGAAAAAGCTGTTCCTTACTCGCAAAGTATTCATAAATCGTCCCTTTGCCGATCCCGGCTTCTTTAGCGACTAACTCCATCTTGGTCCCGTCCAGGCCGTGCACGGATAACACCTTAATAGCAGAGCGGATAATATGCATCCGCTTTTCTTCACGCGTCATCTTAGGCTTTCAACCCCCTATCAGTTATAATCTTCACCTTTTTATCTTTCCGCCGCATCCGGATATCTTCGAAAATCGTATAAATAACCGGGACAACAAGCAAAGTTGACACTGTAGACAGGGAAAGCCCAAAGATAACCACAATAGCCATGGGCGCCATGGATTCGGAGCCTTCTCCCAGGCCAAGGGCCAGCGGTACAAGCCCCAGAACCGTCGCCAGGGCGGTCATGAGAATCGGGCGCAAGCGGATTGGTCCGGCATTCTCAATAGCAGTCTCCCGTTCCTCACCTTTCTCTCTGCGCTTATTGATGTAATCAACCAGAACGATCGCATTGCTGACAACAATCCCCACTAAGAGTATCAGCCCGATAAAAGCCGGTACACAGAGCGTCTTCCGGGTAATAAACAAGCCCAGTGCCCCTCCGGAAAAACCCATAGGCAAAGACAGGATGATTGTAAACGGATGCAACAGGGATTCGAACTGGGAAGCTAAAATCATATAAACCAGGATAATCGCCAGAATCAAAGCCAGGCCTAAATCCTTAAAGGAGTCCACCAGTTCTTTATTTTGACCACCCATCTCATAGGTATATCCTTCCGGCATTTGATAGGCCTTGATCTTGCTTTCGATATCATTGGTCACACTGCTTAAATCCCGGTTCATGATCTGAGCGGTGATATTAACTACCCTGGTCTGCCCGGTCCTGTTGATAGAAGTCGGACCCCGGTCCAAACTAACCCGGGCGACCTGGCTTAAGGGCACGCTGATTCCAGCCGGTGTGGCAACCGGTGTCTGCTCCAGGTTGGCAATACTTGTCTTCAGCGTTTCATCTCCCAGCAGGACAACATCAATCTCTTGGCCTTCATAGCGGTAACGGGTCGCTATAGTTCCGGAAATTGTTCCTTTAACAGCCTGCGCTATCTGCCCGGCAGTCAAACCGAACTGGGCCGCATTTTGGCGCTCAATCTGGATCCGGACCTCAGGCACGCCTTCACCCAGACTGGTCTTGACTTCCCTGGTTCCTTCAATTGTAGTTACAATTTCTTTTAAGTCATTGCCGATTTTTTTAAGTTGGTCGAGGTCTTCTCCTTTAACGGCAATATCAACCGGTGTCGCAGAGCCCATTGACATATTATCTGTTACAGCAACACTAATCTCAGCGCCCGGAAGATCCCTGGTCAAACTCCGGATCTCATCCGCCACCTGCCCGACACTCCGTTTCCGTGATTTGAGATCGGTTAATTGGATATTAATTGTGCTGACATTGGCAGTATCACCACCGACGCTAAACCCGCCGTTAGTGCCAATGAGCACAAAAGCTGTTTTGATCTCCTTAATTCCTTCCAGCTTCTTCTCTATCTGATTAACAACACTGTCTGTCTCCTCAAGTTTCGCTCCATCCGGCAGTTTGACTGATACGGTCAGTTGTCCTGCATCCGCCGCCGGCATAAATTCAGCTCCCAAGGTCAGGATGGACAAACCGGAAAGAACAAACACCAGGACCGACAGGCCAATCACAATTTTCCGGTGATGAAGAGCATAATGTAAAAAATGGCGATAACCTGATTCGATACGCCCAAACAACCCGTCAAACCAGCGACTGAAACGATCCATAACCCCGAAAAGCCCTTTCCGGCCTGTGGGAACGTCCTCAGCCAGCATAAACTTGGAAGAAAGCGTCGGTACCAAAGTCAGAGAAACCAAAAGTGATGCTCCCAGGGATATGCTGACAGTTAAGGCCAATTGCCGGAAAAGGGTTGCCGTAATCCCCTGAACGAACACAATCGGCAGAAAGACACATACCGTAGTTAAGGTGGAAGCAACAATGGCCATTCCTATCTCGGAAACACCTTTTACAGCTGCCTCCCATTTGGAATAACCCAATTTCCGGTGCCGGTAGACATTTTCCAGGGCGACAATATTATCATCAATAAGACGTCCCATCGCCAAAGACAATCCGCCCAAAGTCATCATATTGATGGTAATGCCGATAAAATAGAGTACGGCGAAAGTCGCCATCAGGGCAATCGGAATAGCCGTGGCTGTAATAAACGTGGTCCGCAAATTATGAAAGAAAATGAAGACTACTATCACTGCCAGGAGTCCCCCCAGCAGGGCTTCCTTGGCCACAGTACTAATGGATTGATTGATATAGAGAGACTGGTCCAGCACCGAATCAAAAGTTAATTGGGGATAATCTTTTTCCAGCTCCTGAATAGCCGCCTTGAGGTCACTGCAAACTTCAACAGTATTTGTTCCTGACTGTTTCTGAATAGTGACAGTAATACTCTGTTTACCGTTTATCCGGGTAATCGACGACAAATCCTCATGAGTTAAGGAAACATCGGCAATATCTTTAAGCCTGACCTGGCCCCCCGCAGGCAGCGGGACCAGCAGTTCTTTGATCTCATCAAGCGACTGGAACTCGCCCGTAGTCCGGATCGTCAGGTCCTGGGTTCCCTTTTGCACCTCTCCTCCGGGAGAATTCAGGTTTTCGGCCCCGATAATTTTGGCCAGGGTATCAATAGAGAGTCCGTACCCGGTTAACTGTTCCTGATGTGTTTTGATTTCGATCCGGTTTTCATATCCTCCGGATACGGAGACGGAAGCTGCCCCTTTAACCCTCTCCAACCGTGGTTTAATCTTATCTTCAGCCAGAGCCTGCAGCCTGGCCAGGTCTTCGTCTTGTCCCGAGACGGTCAGATAAAGGACCGGCATCATCGTCAGATCAATTTTCATAATCATCGGCGCCCCAACCTCAGCCGGGAAGGTACGTTTAATCAAATCAACCTTTTCCCGCATTTGCAGGGTGGCGAAATTCATGTCAGTCCCATACTTAAACTGAACAATTACCACCGAACGTCCCTGGGTTGTCGTGGATGTTACCGTATCAATATTTTCGACAGTAGAGACTGCCCCTTCAACCGGATTAGTAATCAGCTTCTCAATTTCCTGGGGGCCAACCCCGCCATATTCGGTCATTACTACCGCTACCGGAATCTCCATTTCCGGGAAAAGGTCTACCGGCAGACGGGTTAAGGATACAGTACCCAGAAGAATAATGATCAACATCAGCATAATAATAGTTACCGGGCGTTTTACCGAAACCTCTGCTAACTTCAAGATGCGTTACCTCCCACAATCTTGACTTTACTCTCCGGTTCAACCAGCGTCTGTCCTTTGCTGATCACCTTTTCCCCGGCTTGCAGGCCCTGGGTAATTTCTATGTAATTTCCTGAGTCAAGGCCGGTAACAACTTCTTTGGCTACAGCCTTATCATCTTCGACAACAAAAACAGTATTTTTGCCGTTTCTGAGGACAACCGATTCACTGTTGACGGTTAAGACATCCGCTTTGGTTAGGGTTGGCAGCTCCACCTTGGCAAACATACCCGGCTTGACGGTTCCATCTTTGTTATCGATAGCTACTTTAACCGTATATAATTGCGTTTTGTCATCGGAAGAGGAGGCAATACTAACCACTTTTCCCTTCAATTCAGCATTTCCGGCTGAGGCAATAACTACATTGGCATCCTGGCCCGCCTTAAGTAAGTTAACAATATTCTCCGGCACATTAAGCGCAACATAGATGGAACTAAGATTAGTTATTGTAACTGCAGCCTGAACACTGCCGGCCATTTCCCCGTATTTCACATTTACGGCACAAACCGAACCGGCAACCGGTGCTGTCAGAACAGCGTTGTTTAAGGCATCCCCGGCCTGCTGCAAGCTAAGCTTGGCTTGGTCCCACTGAATCTGAGCCAGTTTAAGCGGAGTCTCCGAGGCCAGATTCTCCAGATCCTCCAATTGGGCCTGGGAGATTGCCCCGGCTTCATATAACTTGCGCTGGCGTTCCAAATTGGTTTTGGCTAAATCAAGCTGTTCTTTTGTCCGTAAATAATTACCTTCCGCTATCCTGACACCCAAGGCTGCCTGATCCACTGCTTTCTGCAGATCCTGAGTATCCAAGGTCAGCAGTACCTCTCCGGCCTGCACCTGGTCGCCTACCTGAACATTAACGGCAGTGACTTTGCCCGGCATCTTGGGGACCAGGGAAACTTCCTGCTCAGAATATACTTTGCCGCTGAAAGCTGTCGTTTCCACCAACGTTTGCACAGCCGCCGGGACAACCTCAACAGGAGTATATTTTTCTTCCGCTTGTTCTTCAGTTGAGCCACAACCCCCGGACAGGAATACCAGAACTAAAAACAACGCTCCAATTAAATTCCGTACCATTCTGTTTACTCGCAAACTGCCTGACCTCCCCCAAATCAGCATTGAAATAGTCATCAAAAAGCGCCAGAAATACTCTTTCCGGCGCACAGCTTAAGTATTACAGCAAATCCTGGTCAAACTCGGCAATTATGAATTCAGGGATGGGATTAAGCCTGCAACAGCCCATTGGTAGTCTGTATAGGCCTCTAGAACGGCCTGCTGGGCATTTTGATACTGATGTTGAACAACCTCATACTTGTTTTGGGCATCTGAATAGTCCAGGGAGGATATTATTCCAAGATCGTATTTAAGTTTTGTGAAGTTCCAATTAGTTGTACTTAACTGATAGTTGCTTGAAGCAACTTCATAAGCATCCTCTTTTGCCAGGAGATTCTTATGTGCCTGGTCAAAAGCAGATTCTATCTTTCTTTTCATATCCTCTATTTGGATCTCTAAATTTTCCCTTGCTATCTCGGCAATTTTCTCCTCACCTGAATCTTCATCCGCCCTCTCGGCTTCATTTCCCTTTTTAAGAGAGTTAACGTTCAAAAGTTCCAGCTTATAGTTAGCAGCAAGAGCACTCTCAAGGTCTTTTTCATAGTCAATATTATGAATCTTTTCCCAATCTAGGGCGGGAAGAGGCTCTATAGTTAATTGTTTATTAAAATCATGCCCCAAGGCGAGGTTTAATGTCCCCTCGGCGTTACTTATTTCTCTTTCCAAACCATCAACAGCAAGCTTGGCGCTTTCAAGGCTTACCTGAAAATTCTCCAGATCCGCCTGGGTTGCCATACCCAAACTCACCTTTAGTTTCATAATTTCCTGATTCTTATTTAGTAAGTCAAGTTGATCTTTCGCTTCTTGCAGTTTGGAAGAAAGGGTAAGATATCCCAGGTAACTCTTTTGCGCCAGGTAAACCTGTGTATCACGGCTAAGAGTAATTTGGCAGCGGGTCTGCCGTTTATCCAAATCAAAATCTTCCTCAAGTTCTTCTTCCGAGTCATCTTCCGAGTCATCTACATTATTTAACTGAGCCTGCAATAACGTTTTGACAGCTTCTAAATTGTTTTTGGCAGTAGTGTATGTATCAACTTTAACAGGATCAGGATTAATATTTGTGTAATAGTCGATTAAGCTGGTATAAGAAGCAATTTGACTGTCATACTGAGCGATTTGAGCAGTGAGCGCTGTTTGGGCCGCTGATATTTGATCGTCAATTAGGTCCTCGGCAAGATCGTATTGTTGATCTAAAATTTCCAGAAGCCGATCACTGATTTTTACCGCTGGATTATACTCACTAATCAATTCTTCCAGATTATCAAAAGATAGCGTCGATCCCTTTGAGGTCGTAGGTTCTGCCAGGACATTTGCCGGCAGCATAAGCAAGACTGTCACGACAACAGCAATAATTATCTTTTTCACAATTTTCGCTTCCTTTACTAGTTATTGTAGGCAAAGAGTCAGAACTGACCGTTCAGTCAGGTATAATTTATTTATACTATATTGCCTGGTAACAGTCAATATCTTTTTAATTTTCCCATCATATTTTATCATTTACCTTTATTATCGAGGACATCTTCTTCAAGAAATCAATATTTATTAAACAAAAGAGCCTCCCCCCAGTGTAAGGACGAAAGACTCCATGGTTAAATAAACAATATTTTATACAATACTATGGTTTGAAATTTAAATTTGCCAAATTGTTATCATCAGCTACTACCTGGACGTTAACCTCCTTGCCAGGATATTGTATCTTAATTTCTTCCAGGTATTTTTGGGCCAAAGCCTGGGCGACTTCTGTTGTTGTCCCTTTTTCCATAATAATTGTGCCTATAACAAGACCTTCTCTTTCATAGATCCGTCCGCTTAATACTGATTGTTCGCTCTTGAGTTTTGCTGTCAGATCAGGGTTCGTATTACCCTCTTTCTTCGACTCATCATCTTGTTGGGTCTGATTTGCCGGATCCGCAGGTTTTTGCTGGGAACAACCGGTTACTGTCGAAATCACTAAGAGAATTGCCATAATAACAAGCCATTTTTTCATTATAATTCCTACCTCCTAAGTCCATTTTTCTTGGTTAAAAAAATTTAGGACTGCAATTCAAGAACCGACTGTTCAGTCACTCTTACTTATACTATATTTATGCTGAAAGTGTCAAGCAATTCAGAACTTTTTAAACTACGAATATGCTTCTAAATATATGGTTAATATCCAATTACTGGATCCGGCATTTTCTTTAAAACCTTGGAATCCCTCTTTCGATATTTACATAGCTATTTTTTTCTGGAATCTATTATCTCAGGTAACTTTTCGCCTGGAAGCAGGAAGAGAGCCGACCCGCCCGAAGGCGAATCGGCTCTCTGTTTGTAACTATGGATTACTTCTTCATCAAAACATTACGGCCAGAAGGTTGCAATTGTGTCTAAGTTACCTGCACCAACATTAGGAACTACATATTTAATCTCGGTTTGAATGTTGGTTGTGTAGTTAGCATTTGGAGCGGCTACCTTGTCGTAAATGATAGCGATATCAATATCGTCACCCTTGATAAGCTGACCTGCTACATCAAATGTTACTACCCATTCTCCATGTGTGTTCAAACCTTGCTCATCGATAGTAGCGGTATAGTCACCATCATTGATATTGAATAAATTATCAGTCAATGCCACAATTTCTTCAGTAAAGGTAATGAATACTCTTGTATTTGTACCATCATACTGAGCAAATACTCTTTGAACATCGTCTTTTGTTCCAGGGGTTCCATAGCCTGTAGCGGCAGTTACACTCACATTGTCGTCTTCGAGGATCGAGGGATCAATGTCGTCTGCTATTACTACAGGAGCAAGATTACCTTCTAAGGTTCTGCCGCTTGCAGTTGCAGACTCAGGTGATGCTATCGTTGTAATTTTGACATGCTGAGCCGCAGGATCAGCAGGTATTGTGTCATCGTCATCAAAATAGATGTAAATTTCATCGCTATCGATTACTTCAACATCATCAATAGTCAACTCTTCACCAGTATCGATAGTACTATCGTCATCGGCGTCTACAAACACTCTGAAATCATCACTATCGATATCATCCATTGCCGTGGAGAATTTAACCTTAATCTTGTCTGTAGCTTTCCCTATAGCTTCAGTAATGGTTACATCAGCAAATACGGCTATAGGAAGATCAAGGCTAACAGGATCATCAGTTTTGTTGCCTTCAGCATCTGCTACCCGGGTGATAGTTAGTGTTGCAGCAGTAATCGGCTGACCATTCGCATCTAAATCCAGGATAGTCGCATCCAGTGTAATCTTAACAGTTTTGTTGCCATCTATGCCGGCGATGTCAATATCATAATCGTCAATATTGTCTTCATCACCAAGATCGACCGCAGTTGGAGTGCCTGCTGCATCTAATGTCAACTTATATTTTGTAAGGTCTAGAGCAGAGTAGGTTCCACTGGTTGCCATTTTATCGCCAAATTCGACGTAAAGTTTAATTCTGTCTCCTGCTCCTGGAGCTTCATAATAAACTGTACCCGGAAAATCAGGATTTGTGGAATCATCAACTGTAAATTCCTTGGTCACTTTAGAGATTTTGTTGCCGGATTCATCTTCCACATCGGAAATAGTTATTTTATAGGTTCCTTCGTCAAGGTCAGCAACTGCATCTCTGAATGTCAGCTCAACTTCGTCTTTATCCGTTGCATCACGAGTAGCATCAGAGATATCCGCTTCATCACCATCAGGATCTACAACTACATAGTTGTCAAGATCTTCGGCTGTATCTTCATCCACATCTTCTGTGAATGTAACAGTAATCACGCCATCTTCATATTCAACCTTTTTAACTTCCGGTTTAACTGAATCTTCTTCGATTTTCACAGCGACTTTGATAAATTCGTTTTCAACATCCCACAGGTTGGATACGGAACCGGATTTAATGTAGACATAAGCCGTACCTTCCGGAAGCTCATTAGTCGAAAAATCCAGTGTCAGTTCATTGCCGTCGATATCTGCATCAGTTATATCATCTTTAACATAATCATCATCATTGGTGTGATAGAAGTTCTCCTGATCCCCGTCTTCCAACTGAATATCCTCGTCAAAGATCAAGGTAACTTCATCAGGCGAAGCATCTTTGTAGCCGGTAACCACCGGTGCTGTAGTGTCTTCAACAACTTCAACTTCATAGGATTTGGAAAACACATTGAATCCGGCATAGTCTTCCAGACCGTTACCAACAGTTACAGTCAGGGTGCCTTCTTCAAAGCTTCCGAATACAGTTACATTTGCTTCAACCCCGTTATTAACTGAGGTTACTTCGTCTACAGAGTATTCACTGCCGTCAAATTCTAGTTCGAATTCATCTTCCATATCGGCAGTTTCGAGGTCTTTGATAGGCTCGCTGAAGGTTACTTTAATAGTATCTTTACCGATTACTTTCACACTTTCAACAGTCGGCAGCTCAGTATCGGCGAATTCAATATCTTCAAAAGTCAGTTCTTCGCCGGTAACCGCACTGTCAATAACCAGATTGCCTGTGCTCTGGTTATCTACGGCTATGTCTAAGGTCAGAATCAGGGTAGTGCCGTCAAGGTCAGCATCGGCAATGTCGATATCGTCTAAATCGTCATCAACATAACCTTCAAAATCATAGTTGTCTACATCTTCCAACTCATCTTTGTCAAGATAGTTATCATTGGTTAATTGCACATCCAGCTGAATAAGGTTGCTGGCGCTTACACTTTTTACGCCGAACTCTTCCGGTATTTCTACAACAGAGTCAAGAACACTGTCACTTACAACACCGGTACCGCCTAAAGCGATAACTTTGGTGGCGGAGGTCAGCTTGTCTTGAATTTCGCCGGCAGCTTTGACTGTGACATTGTCAGTCAGAAGAATAGGAGCCCCGGTTTGGGCAGCCAGGGAAGAAGCAGCCAGAGCGTCAACCAAGGTAAGTCCGTTAGCGACATAAACATTATCATAGGTAAAGGTCAGGGCTTTAACAACTTCCGTGTTGGTGTCAAAACGGTCCGGACCAAACAAACGGGTAGCGCCGGTTATATCTGCAACCAGGGTCGGACCACCGAGAATATAGGTTGTTGAACCTTTAATTTTGGTAGTATCAACACTGCCGTCCGGGTTAGCCAAAACGATAGCATAATTATTGGCCGCGGCAAAAGAAGCTACAGACAGGGCATCCGGGATAGCGTTGTAACCGACTACAAAAGTACCGGCAGGGTCGGTTAATTTGGCATTGATCAGGTCATTGGTTGCCAGACGGTCGGCGCCGGAAACTTTCTCAACAGAAGTGGCCACAGTTTGAGCGTCAGCCACTACTGCATCGGAAACAGCGCCGATTGCGATAACTTTTTTACCGGTAAGCTTTGCTTTAACATCTGCATTCAAAGAATCCTTAAAAGTTAAGTAAATCGGGCTTACTTTCCCTGCAAGGGGTGCAACGGCCAGAGAATCAACCAGGTTAGCATTATCGGCCGCGGCAAGAATTACCGTGTCGGCATCACCAAAAGCATCGGCAATGGCTATAGCAGTCGCAATACGGTCAGCCCCGCCCAGACGTGTGCTTGTGCTGTCAGCGGCAAACACTTGTACCGGAATCATGGTCAGAACCATAGCCAAGACTGCTAATAAGGCCAAAGTCTTTTTCATCTTTCTCATGTAGTAATTTCTCCTCTCTTTCGTTTGGAATCTGATTTTTGTCTCCGGAGCAGGGCTTATTAATTTTTAAGGCCTGCCTCCTCACCCGCGTTGTCCTCTTAATCCCTCACCCCCTTAAAAACGCATAATCTTTAGACATTGCGCAATATCTAAAGGCACCCACCCGCTTGGATAACGGGGGCGTCCCCCCTAAATTAGGGGTGGCTTACCCTTTAGACTGCTGAATATTAATGAAGAGA
>DATMXV010000311.1:0-5139 GCA_035561335.1 Desulfitobacteriaceae bacterium | reverse complement strand
TATATAATAGGCCGCATACTAAAAAATGCGGCTTTGTTTTGTATGTGTCAGATTTAAATTTTTAGAAGGAAGAATTTACTGATAATGATAATTAAACGAAATACTCTTCTCATAAGAATTATCCTGTTTCTTTTTTTCAATTTAATCTTTACTATCCTGCTTGCACCTTTTATTATATTTTGGGGGCCTTTTGAAAACTTAAAACAAGTTGCCGTAGGATCTATAGAATTGTCCAGACACCCTCAAGTTCTTCATTTGTTTTTGTCAGAAAGCCAAATTGAAGAAATTATGCATGCCAATGATAATAATCTAAATCTCGGCATGACCTTAACTAAAGAAAAAACCATAAACAGTGAAGGAATCACAATAGAAGATATTGATATTAAAGGACGAAGTTTCAAAGGTAAAGTAATGATTATTAAAGACCCGAAGCGGGTAAAGATAGCTGTAACGAAAGAACTGGGTGTTACCGGCCAAAGAGTATCAGATCTGGTCCTGGATGCAGGAGCGATTGCCGGAATTAATGCCGGAGGGTTCTATGACCCTAACGGGAAAGGTAATGGTGCTTATCCGGATGGTATTACCGTTCATAATGGTGAAATAATTCATAATAATGTCGGTAATTCCAAAGTCTGTATTGCCGGAATTGACCAGGATGGCAAGCTTGTCCTTGGAGATTTTAATGAAACCCAAATTAAAGAAAAAAACATTATGGAAGCAGTTACTTTTGAACCGGTTTTAATCCGCGACGGGAAACCTCTTATTTACGGGGACGGCGGCAAAGGAATTGCCCCTCGTACCGGTATCGGCCAGACTGCCGATGGTTCTATTATTTTCGTTGTGATTGACGGCCGCCAGCCAACATGGAGTATGGGTGCGACTATTAGTGACTTAATGAACGTATTTCTTGAGTATCATGCTGTTAATGCTATTAACCTTGACGGAGGTTCTTCTACCGAACTGGTATATGACGGCAAGGTCATGAACAGGCTTTGGAATATCTTTGGTGAACGTTATATTCCCACAGCTTTTGTTGTAATGCCATGATAAATATTTTCAGGAAAGGAAATAGAGCCTTGAAAAAGAAATTACGCATTATTATTGTTTGGACTATAATTTCATTATTCATCCAATTCAGTATATATGGTTTTACCAATTATCAGGTAGGAAAAATTCTCAATCCTGTTTACGAACCGATCACAACTGATTTACAGGCGACAATTCCGGGTACAAATCTGGAAAATATCCAAATATCTTATGCTAAAGACTATTTGGCTTATAAAGAAAATGGTGTTTTTAAAGTTTTTAACCTGAAAGAACAAAAAGTAGTTTTTGAAAAAAAACCGGAAGCAAACAGTGAAGAAAATATGGGGGTTATGGGATATCAATGGCTTCCGGACCGGGATGCCTTAATCTACTTGTATTCAAAAAAGAATCCGAACCCTGTTACAAAGATTACTACTACAAAGACTACCAGTACAAATAAAACAGTTACCGATACTAATAAATCAACTACTTCCGAAGATCTTAACAATAAAGCGGCGCAAACACCTTCTCAGCAGCCAAAAACTGAAATACGTTATAATAACCCCTGGCTGACTGAACTTTATACTTTGGAGCTCCCCTCCAGTGATGAACTTACTCCCCCCGATAACCGTCCCCATGATATTTCCCTGGATAGTTATCCGGCCGGAGGAGTAATTACGCAAATGGCTTTTTCCACTTTCACCAACTTAATCTATATTACCGTAAAAAGCGGAACAAATATGACTTTGTTTGAAATAGATGTTATGAAAGATGTCAGTAAACTTAACCGGTCCGGAGAATATATTTCCAATATGGCTATCTCCGATCAACAAGGAACACTGTACATTGACAGTAAGATTGGGACAACCAGACAAATTGTTGCAGTTAAAAGTTTTGACAGAAATGTTATTTCCCAAGATCCAAATGATGTAATATTAGGAGATCGTAATGGGAAATTGTATTTAGGAAAAGTAACAATTAATCAATTAACAAAAATATCAACAAGGGAAGATAAGACAAATTTTAATGAAAAGGTAAATCCAATTACTATTTGGGAAGGATCTATTCCTTATGAGGATGCCCAAGTTGTCATTGGCTCACTTGGTCAGGTTATTGTTTATAATCAACAAACTGTATATATAGTAAACAACGGCAAAGTTAAAGAAGTTAATTTACAGGGGAAAGAAAGCTATGTTTCTCCGGACGGGGCTGAACTAATTGAACTTACCCAACAAGGGGATTCCACTCTCGCAGAATTAAGGCCATTAGAGTAAAAAATCAATCCTATATTTAGGAGAAAGTGACAAGGACCCAAAAGAGAAGGTTAAATCAACCTTCTCTTAAATAATTTTCAGGCTTAAATTTTCTACTGGGCGGGAGCGGCAGATGATTGCTCGCCGGACATATTCATTAATTGATCTTCCAAGTCATCTAAAATAGTTCGGATCCTGTTTATTTGCTCTAAAACTGAAGCTGAGGTTATTTCACCTGTTTCATCTGTTGGCTGTACAGTTTCACTTGTGATTTTCTCCTGAGGACTTGTACTTTGCCCAAGGGTTGTAGGCTGGGGAGCATTCTCACCAAAGATAGCTGTTAAAGCATTACCTAGATTCTCAGTCATCACCAGATGATCTTGATAAGCTACAACAACTCTTTTCATTTCCGGAATACTTCCGCCTTTCTGTGATTGCAGGTAAATAGGCTCAACATAGAGGAAATTTCCGCCTATCGGCAAGGCTAACAAGTTGCCCCTGATAACATTGGATCCTTTTTGGTCCCATAAAGCCAGTTGTTTCGAGATCTCAGGATCCTGATCAATTCTGGACTCTATTTGCAAAGGCCCGTCAATTTCTATGTTTTTCGGCAGTTTATAAAGCAGCAATTCTCCGTACTGATCCCCATCCATCCTGGCACAAAGCCAGGAGACCATATTATTACGGGTATTAGTCTCGCTGGAGGCGGGAGTAAAAGGCAGCATTAAAACAAATTCAGGATCTTCATTACCGGGTACTTTCAGGATGGTATAATAAGGACTGATATCCTGAGGAGTTGACTCAAAGAGTTCCTTGGCAATATCCCAGGCATCTTCTTTATTGTAAAAAACCGCTGAATCTGTCATATGAAATGTTTTTAACATCTGAGCCTGGACATTAAAAAGCATTTCCGGGTAACGCAAATGAGCTTTCAAGGAATCAGGCATTAGTGACAAAGCTTTGAAAACACCCGGGAAAATTTTGCTATAAGACTGAATAATCGGATCACTTGGATCAACAATATAGAAATCAACTGTTCCGTCATAAGCATCTACAATTACTTTAACAGAATTTCGCACATAGTTAAAATTATGTTCACTATTCGTACTGGCATAGGGTAATTGGCCGGAAGTAGTGTAAGCATCCATGATCCATTTCAAGCGTCCTTTGTCAATGACAATGTAGGGATCTGGATCATAGGTCAAAAAAGGCGCTAATTTTCGGACCCTTTCTTTAATATTTCGATTTACCAGGAAACGGCTTTGTGAATTAACTTCATTAGCAAGATATATTTTATAGGTCCCGTGGTGTAAAGAAAGCATTAATTTATTAAATGGGGTAAGCTTAATACCTGTTTTTCCCTGGTAATTATTTTCGGCATTTGTATTGCCAAGCGGATAATCAAATTCTTTTACTGCAGTATTGACAACTATCCAGTCATCAGACAATTCTCCATAATAAATTCGCGGTTCCTCAAGTTTTAAATTCTCAAAATCAGTTAACGGCGGAACATCCTTAATGGCAAATGTAGGAAGCCCTTCAGTTGTCACAGCATTGGCAAAAGAGGCGGCTATCCCAAATCCATGTGTATATTTAAAACGGGTGTTGACAAATGTTTTGGCTTTGGCATCTAAATCCGGAGTTGACAGTTCACGGGCGGAAAGCATAACCTGACGATAGTCGCCGCCGTTAACCATATAACGGTCAACATCAATATCATGAAATTTATAATATAAGCGAATCCCTTGTTTTTGTGTATATGTTTGCAGCATAGGCCGGGTATCATTTAAACGAACATTATCAAGTGTTTCCTGGTTTGCTTTCAATGATTGAATCGTAATGGGTATATTTCCCGGATAATCCTGCTCTTGAATTTTATCCAGACCAAATCCGTAACGGGTATAGGCGATCTCATTCTGGATATAGGGAGCTTCCTTGGCTAATTCATTTGGTATTACAATTAAGGACTGGACAAGACTTGGAAAAATACCGTAGAGTATAATCCCTAAAAGGAAAATTCCAACCACCGGCAAGGTTAACAGCCGTACCTCTTTTAAAATTATCCCTGACCAGGAAAGTAAAAAACCTATTATGCTTAGAACTGCAAGAATCTTCAAAACAGGCAGATTAGCATTTAAATCAGTGTACCCTGCACCAATGACATGCCCGTGTGCTGAATATAACAGTTGGAAAATATCCAGGATATAGCCAAAAGCTCTGAAGATAAAAAGTATTCCGATTAAGATAGCCAAATGCCGCCGGGCTGCCATTCCAATTTCAACAGCCTTTGGCCGCCAGAGTTTGAGAGAATGAAAGCGGATAACACCGGTAATAAAATAAAAGACGGCAGTAAATAATGTTAAAATAAATAAAGGACCGAAAAAGGCATTATACACGGTTTGTAAAAATGGAAGTTTGAAAAAGTAAAAAGCAAGATTCAAGCCGTAAACAGGATCCAGGTAAACAGATTCGGTATTATCAAATTGTACCGGATTGAGAAATGTTAATATTTCCAACCAACCTGTAAACCCTGTTATCAAACTGATAGTTAAACTGATCAAAGCAGAAAAGAGAATTAACCAAACCGTTACTTTATTCTGATTAAGATTAAAAACCGGTTTATTCATATCTTCCACTAAATGGGGACGTCTTGTTAAACGGTCATTGATAAATGTGACAATAGCGTGACGAACCGACAAAAGTGTTGCCGCAATAATTGCAAACAGGATTATGCCATTGACAAGAAAAATCAATACCTTACTTAAAAATGGAGTCCAAAATAATTGTAAATAACCCAAATCTTTAAACCATAACCAATCTTCATAGAATCCGCTGAGCGCAATTAAGGGTACAATAATTA
>DATMXV010000310.1:0-16803 GCA_035561335.1 Desulfitobacteriaceae bacterium | reverse complement strand
TAACTATGCTATTAATAACTGTGCTGCTTACTTGATCTATTTTTTCTTTCCTGATATAGATAAGCCGAAAAAATCCTTGATGACCGCAGCGCTTCTTAATGCCGACTGTCCAATCAGGCTTTTCATCTCATCAACCGTATAAGAAGCATTTAATGAAGTCAGGAATCCCGGACGGACTTCTTTCGGCTTGGCAATTAAATAAATCAGCCATTTTATAAGCGGATTTACGTCCCGCCGCATGTCGGAAATGTAAAAAATTCCGTTCGCCTTTAATACCCGGTTTATTTCATTGAAAACCTTAATGGGCTCTTCCCATTCATGAAGCGACCCATTGGAAAATACGGCGTCGAAAGAACCATCGGGAAACGGAATCTTCATGCAGTTAGCTTCAACATAATTCGTTTTTGCTTCAAAACCATATTCCCTTGAATTCTTTTCAGCAAGCTTAATCATCTCACGGCTTATTTCGCACCCGGTTAAATTAGAATCAGCAGTTGCCTTGAGCCATTCCAGGCCGGCATACCCCGGCCCAGGACCGATCTCAAGTACATTTCCGCCTATAATTCCCGCTTTTATGAAAGCATCTACATTATTCCAGCCTTTATCTCTCATGTTTTTGGAGAATTCGTCATAAACTTCAACGGTCAGTTTATCCTGTATGCCCTCATTCGTTTCGACAATTCTCTGTCTCGCCATGGGGATGACCTCCTTACAAGACTTCTCCCACCGCCGGGCCGAGCATCTGCAAATGATGCTCCTTGAGCTTTGCCGGGCATTGGGCCTAACGACGGTATCCGAAGCCCATCTGAGTCTTTTTGCCAAGTATCATGACATCAGCAAGGTTGCTGTGTCAGATGAGATTCTCTTCAAACCCGGGCCTCTGAATAATGAAGAAAAAGAGGAATTATACCGGCATTACGAGACCGGTTACCGTATCGCTCAGGCCGCGACCGGGCTTGCGCCGATAGTGGACTTAATCTTAAAGCATCATGAATGGTGGAACGGTAAAGAGTATCCCCTGGGGCTTAAAGGCGAGGAGATCCCGGCAGAATGCCGGATCCTGGCTATTGCAGACGCCTATGAGGCAATGACGAATTACCGGCCGTACGGCAGGGAGCTTTCTTCAGCTGAAACGCTGAAAGAGCTGAGAAAATTGGCCGGTATCCGGTTTGATCCGGTTATAACCGAGGTGTTCTGTAACATGCACGATGATCTGTAGCAAAAACTTTACCACTGTCTCTACCTGCCTTGAGGATACAAAAAAAGATGACGAGTGAATCTGGTAACCCTTTAGCGGCGGGGTATATTCCGGGTAGACTATTTATCTATGATGGCGTTATGACCTAAGGGGATTAACTTTCCTGATAAAGAAAATTGCATCGGCCTGCTTGGCTATGGGTGTACGATAAACAACATTGTATAGTCCTACAATGTCCATTTCCTTTTCAAGAAGATGTGCTCCGGCAGTCGGAAGCAGATAATTGGCTGCTACTTTTGAAAGAATAGGATTTAAAGTCCCGGCTATACCCTTATACTCCTGCTTGAGTTCGGTATAAGGTTGTGAACCTATACCCTGCTCATGTATTTCCCAGATAGAAAAGACCTGCCCAGGCAATAAATGATTGATATATGTGCCAAGAGAAGGCCCCTTGTAACCGCCGGGAGATGCGGCCCCAGCATCCTTGATAAGCCCACTCTCTTTGGAAAGATGCCTGTTATGTCCCATTAGGACAAGCTTATCATCTGGTTTCATCTGTGACAAAATATATTTGACATGACGCTGCATAACTACTTCACGATTAGCCATGGCTACCCCAACTGATTCATAATCTGCGGCAGGATTAATTATCAGGTTGAATTTCAGGCTGTCATATAAGGTTTGGATATGCTCCTGAAGTAAACCATATTGTTTTTCTCCAAGCAGCTTCATAAAATTATTTTTCGATAACTTAACTTTCTCCAGCACATTAGTCAAACGATTCATTTCATCTTTAATCGTTTCTCCTTCCACACTGTTAAGCAAAGAAAGTATATTTGCAATATCAGGTTCCTGCCTGAAAGAGCATAATAATTCCTCAATGTCCTTATATCCTCCTCCCGTTAAAGTATCAAGGTCAAAGCCAAAAAAACGAATTCTGTCAGAATTGGCCCGAACTTTCTCACTTATATCTCTCAGAGTCCTGGTAAGCCTTAACTGCTCGCTCTTGAACTCTTTTACAGGATAATTTCCATTCTGGTTTTTCAATATGCCTGTCGGTTTATCCTTACGGTCTTTTCTTAATGCTCCCTCGTATCCGTAGGTTGCTATTTGTTCAAGAAATGACTCGTCTCCCGTTTCCAAATATCTATCAACCCGAATGCTGTCAGACCACCCGAGTTCTTCCCCTATATATCTCCACCCACGGGAAACCAGATATCGAAGGAGCAGAAGCCTATAATCACTTTTCTCATGAATCCAGTGATCTTCTTCGCCCAAGTAGACAATACGCTTATCTTCCAAATACCCGTCAAGAAAAGAAAGTTTTTTTACATCCGCCATTTCCAAATTTTCAATCAAAACAGAATTTCTCAATGCCCATGCAACAAATTCATTAATTTCTGATTGTTTTGGATATCTCCATCGACGAAGAGGGTTTGTAAGGTCAGCTTTTTTAAACATAAATTTACCCACTTTTTCAAGGGATTGCAGTGTGTTCAAGCACAGTTATGCATTTAACGTGCCTTAGGTGTACAAAAAAGATGCCCTACCCCTCTGGTATCCCCTTGGCGGCAGCTTTTTCTTATACTGATGGAGAAACCTTAACACATGAAAAACCTATTGACAAGAATTATTATAGTATAATACAATTAGTTTAGTATAGTACGTACAACGAAGTATTTGAGTGGTGAATTATTTATGAATCTTGATTGTATTACAGACTTACTGCTTGAAAACCTGAAAAAATTCTTTTTCCCTGAAGAATGGCTCAGCTTTGACCTCAAATTTTCCAAAACAGAAATCTTCTCCCTGCTGCTGATCGAAAAGAAAAAAGAAATCATTATGACAGAACTTGCAGAATATATCCATTCCCCCATGAGCACAGCGACAGGTATCATCAACAGGCTCGTTAAGGACGGCTATATCATCAGGGAAAGAAACGAACAAGACAGGAGAATCGTCGTCCTGAAGCTTACGGAAAAAGGGATTGAGGTAATCGAAAGACTTAAAGAACTTATTGCAGCATATATGAACAAAGTGGCTGAAAAGCTGACGCAGGAAGAAATACAGTATTTAGTCCAAATCGCAGGTAAGATACTTAACATTTTAAATGAGGAATTCGCTGCGCGGCCGGCTAATCAGCAGGATGAGAATACCATACGGAAAATCGAAATCGAATAATCGTTGGCAGATACTTTTTTATATTAAATACTTCGTAAACAGTAATATTCGTCTAATGAAATAATGCGGGAGGAAATTTTTTATGAGAATCATCATATACCTTGCCCTGAATCAAAAAGGCGAGGAACTGATTGTGAAGGCCGGGGTGGTTAAAAGGAACATTATGCTTCCCAGGACGCTTCTGAGCCGATCCATAAAAAAAGCGGTATTCGAGAATGGAATGCTGAAAATTCGTTTTGGAGGCGAGCATAATGGATGAAGAAATCATCGGCAGGATTATAAAATTAAAACTGAATATGGCGGAAAAGCTGATCGGGCATCTGCCTGAGAAAGCAGCGTCACAGATAAAGGATCTGGGTAAGATAATCCTCAAAAGTCTCAACGAAAACGTACAGGACACAAAAGAACATGCTTCTGAAAAATCAGGGGCATTAACGCATTTAAATCATGTTCCTATTGAATAAGCAGATTGAAAAAAAGCCGGTCACTTCTGATCGGCTCTCGTTGTATCAACTCGTCATCAGAACTATACACTCCACATGCCTTGAGGAGACAAAAACTGCCGTAACCTCCGGTCTCACATTGGCGGAAAATCTTATCAACTCATCCTTAATTGCGCAGATTCCCTATATCCAGCATTACAACTTTTCTGTATAAACGATCCGCTCGATTGGTGTGGCAGCAAGGGTTCGGCCGGTGGGTTTCACATATCTTTCGGCAAGCTGGTCGTAGCCGATGTCCTCGATTATCCGCCATCCATACGCCTGGAGAAAATTCGGCCACGCCTCCGGCTCCATACCGAAAATCCAGGTCTTATCTTTTTTCACAAACTTTTCATAGAACGTTTCCCAGCCATACATGGCCTGTCCTTCCAGAAAATCCTGACGGACGTATGTCAGCGCAAGGCGGCTGCCCCGCGCTGCCTTGGCTAAAAAATCAAAGGTAGTCCGGATCCCCTCTTGCGTCAGGTACTGAGTGACAGCCTCACAGATAAAAAATGTCCGCTTATCCAGAGAGTAGCCGGCGGATTCCAATACGTTTTCCAGCTTTTCATGGTCAAAATCTATCGCTGTGAGATGAACGTTAGTAGGAATTTCCCCAAATATTTTACCAAGTCTCGACCGCTTAGATTCGATGGTCTCAGGCTGATCAAGCTCCCATACGGGTATTTTCGCAAGCTCCGTCAGCCGGAATGCGCGCGTATCGTATCCCGCGCCAAGGTTTACGACCGCTTCGATCTGATTGTGCGACTCCCTGACCTTTTCATCGATATAGCGCTTTCTGCATACCATACACCCCCACATACCAGGGGTGTTTTTTTCGCTTACGCGGATCAGCCAGTTCCTGATCAAACTGGATTTCGCAAGCGGCAAAAAGGCCCGGCCCGCCGGCAAAATTTTACTGGCCAAATCATCGTCAATGATACGTTTATTTTTAGGAAAATACTGTTCTACAGCGACCAGCACTGTCGGGCCGGCCCCCGTTTTAGCAGCCGCTCTTGCCATAGTCATTCACCCCTTTAAATGAATTTCCGGAATTTGCCGATGGGAGTTTCCTCTGCCGATAACAAAAGAAAGGAAGTTGCCCTCCTTCACCTCCACGACGGGCGGCACCTGATAGCTGCCGTTTGTTATTCACTCTTCATCCCTCTACTTGCTTCGGCACTTCTTCAGCGACGACATTCCAGTTCACGCCGAACTTGTCCGTTACAGCGGCGTGGAACACACTGTAGAAGGTCTCAGTCGGCGGGAGCGTCACATTACCTCCAACGCAAAGCGCGTCGAAGATAGCTATTGCTTCCTTGCCCGTTGGTACGGTAGCAGATAGCTTGATGTTGTCACCGATTTTAGGTGGTTTTGCTTCATCGGCAAACCAGATATTCGTACCGCAGATGACCATCTCGGCGTGCATCACCCAAGTACGCAGCAGTTCAGGCGGCGTCTTTGACCCCTCCGGCATATAGTCTCCGTATGGCAGGATTTTCGGCTCGCCGCAATGAAAGATGGCGCGGTAGAATTCCAGCGCGCCTTTGCAGTTGCCGCTGAATGTAAGATAAGGTGTAATCATGGTTTCCTCTCCTTTATTTTGCGTTTTGGCTTAATCAGTTAGTAACTGCCCTGCACCTGCTTGCTGACCGGAACGGGCTGCTCTGACCGCAGAGTAATCTGGAGAGTGCAAATAAATACTTTCAGCCGATATTCACCGTTTTCGAGAAGGTATTGATCGTAAAGATGGTCCAGATTTGCCTCTTCCACATTCAATTGGCACGCATCGAAAATATTCATCCATTCTTCATGCGAAAACAGACCAAGAGTATGAACTTCATTGGCGATGCTTAATTTGCCATCCCGCCGGATCAGGTAGATAAAAACGGCTTCATAAGTACTGTCCGATACGATATGGTTATTTTCCAGCACTATAACATGAACATCAAATCAGGCATTCCGTTTCTTCTTGGGCTTTGGAATTGGAATAACGGGCTCCAGACGAGAAGAATGGGTTTGTCGTTCACATAAACCATAAACTCATCAAACATTTTCTTATACCGAACGGCATCAGTGCCACTGATCTGTTCGCAGACATATTCAATAAAGTCTGTTGTTGACATATCATCGCCTTCCTCAGCCCTCTGGTATCCCCTTGGCGGCGATATTCATGCCATATTCTTATTTACCAGAATTGTTCTAAGATTAACTATACCAAGGTTCTGATTAAATAGAGAAAAAGCAGTATCCCACTTAACCCAAGAGGTATTCCTGAGAATACACCTGCTCCCAATGTTGCACGATATGATCTTGTCTTTAATATAACCGAAAATATAAATTATTGCATTCCCTACACTGATAACAACAGTATAACATGGTAATTCCTCCTCGTTTGTTTCTGACATGGTTTACTTCTGCGCAACTTGAAGTTGCTTCATAAAATTACGGCAATTTACAGAGAATTTCAATCCATTTTTAAGCTTTACAGTATCAAGAATTTTATATAAGTTGTGATATCCTATATATGAATAAAACAGTCCCGAATCTTTCGCAATCATTCTCATGCCCAATATACTGCCCCAAGAATGTCCGACTAAGTATATTTTACTTTTACCAAACTTTCTTAAAAGTATCTTTGTTACTTCCAGTCCGTCATTTACCAACTGATCAATTGTCATTGTATTTGGGTCAATATTTCTATCGTATGATTTTCCACTTCCTCTTTGATCCCAGTTAACAACAATAAATTTCTTCTCAAGTTCGCTTTTCCCATAAGATGCAGAAACAGTCTTGTTGCCATCCGGTGAAATAGCGACTCGATTTACCTTATCCAAATAAAAAGGCCCCCACCGTTTCCGATGAGGGTGATATGAAGGGATATGGCAAAATTAAAGCTATTGATATTAATATAGTATCTTAATCAATACCTCTAATTCACTGTTGGAGGCAGGAGGCTCCGCCATAGGGTGTTGCCTCCTGCTTTTTTAAATCTAGCTTGTCCAGCTATTTAATCAATTGTCTTATCTTTAATTAGTCGTCCAAGGTGGACAGGTCGCCAACCGGCAGGCCCATTTCCTCAGCTTTTAAGACCCGGCGCATAATTTTTCCGCTACGGGTTTTCGGCAGTTTGTCACGTACTTCGATTTCCCGCGGGGCGGCGTGAGCTGCTAGTCCAGTTTTAACAAGTTTCTTGAGTTCTTCACCGAGCTCTTCGGACCAGGTATAACCAGGAGCCAACGCAATAAAGGCCTTGATGATATTGCCACGCACTGCGTCAGGCTTACCAATAACGCCGGCTTCGGCTACTGCCGGGTGCTCAACCAGTTTGCTTTCGACTTCGAAGGGACCGACCCTTTCACCGGCAGTTTTAATCACATCGTCGTTTCTGCCCTGGAACCAAAAGTAACCGTCTTCATCCATATAAGCCTGGTCGCCTGAAACATACCAAGGATCATTTTGGAAATACTCGTTATACTTGGCAGGGTTTTTCCAAATTTCCGCCATCATGCCCGGCCAGCCTTTTTTCAAGGCCAGGTTACCCATTTGCATCGGCGGCAGGATATTCCCGTCATCATCGATAACAGCTACCTCTACACCGGGAATTGGTTTGCACATTGAGCCGACCCGGATGTCCTCGGAGGCATAGCAGCAGACTATATTGACGCCGGTTTCAGTCATGAACCAGGTTTCATGAATACGAACGTTGAATACTTTCAGAGCCCACATAATTACTTCCGGGTTTAAGGGCTCACCCACGCTGGTGATATGCCGGAGAGCGGATAGATTATATTTTTTAACAACTTCATCGCCTGCGGCCGCCAGCATTCTAAAGGCGGTGGGAGCGCTGTACCATACGGTTACTCCGTATTTTTCCAGGGTGGCATACCAGTCATCAGCAGTGAAGCGGCCGCCTCTGATGATCGTGGCTTTACCTACTAGCCAGGGACCCCATACTGAATAGGAAACACCAGTAATCCAGCCCGGGTCGGCGGTGCACCAAAAAACATCATTTTCTTGCACGTCGTGGCAGATTTTCATGGTGAAGTACTGGCCAACCATAATGTTGTGGGTGTGCAGAACGCCCTTGGGCTTCCCGGTGGAACCGGAGGTATAAAGCAGGAACATCGGGTCTTCCCTAGTCAGCCATACCGGTGTGAAATCGGCGGAAGCCTCGGCCATTACTTTTTCGTACGAAATTTCACCGGGCTCCAAGCTGTTCTCATCGGCACCGATGACGATGGTGTATTTCAAGTTAGGCATTTCATCTTTTTTAATTCTGCTTTTTTGTCCAACGGTAGTGACAATGGCTACAGCTTCACTGTCCAGCATGCGGTCTTTGACGGCCTCTTCCATAAAGGCTTCAAAGAGTGGGCCGGCGATACCGCCCATTTTTACGATGCCGGCAAAAGCAATGAGCATCTCGGGGCTTCTAGGGACAAACAAAAATACCCGGTCACCCTTGTTGATCCCCAAGTTTGTCAGTACGTTGGCAAACTTATTGGTCTGCTCTTTCATTTCGGCAAAGGTAACTGTGACATCTCTCTCAGAGTCACTATAAAGGATGCAAGGATCGTTACCTTTACCCTTTTCGTCTACCCAACGGTCAATGGCTTCGTAGGCGATGTTCACTTTACCTGTGGTATACCAGCTGAATTCTTTCTCAACACTTTCCCAAGTAAAATTCTTGCAAAATTCAGCGTAGTTTTCCATGTTGTGTTTGCCTGGCGATGGCGGCAGAACTTCATAATTTGCCATTATTATTCCTCCAATATTTATAAAATTTGTTATATATTCTCAAGGCCGGTATGAAATTACTCACCTCCTGGCGGCCCAGATAAGCTTGAAATCCATCCCAAAGAAGCGAACCGGCACGGAGATTGTATGCACCAGATTAATAGCCATTTCGCGGAATATCTCTTGCATTGTCTTAAGCGAGTATACCTGGTTCAGCCGGTACGGCTGATAGAGAATGCGGATGCCTGATTTACTCACTACCGGATCAAGGGAAAAGAAGTCAAGGGCGATCGGGATGCAGCCCTGCTTCAGGAAGAACGCTTTTCTTCTTAAATAATTTTCTTTGTCCTGACATATTTCCAGAACATGGCCTTCGCATTGCGGATAACGCTCTTTTAAAAAATCCATCATGCGCCAGTACAACTGGCGACCAATTCCCTGGCCCTGATAATGCTCTAGAATATATAAGGCCTCAACAAAGCCAACTTTATTTTTTGGGAGGTAATAAAAGATTACAAAACCTACCAATTCTCCTAAACAATCGGCATAGAGCACGTGCGCTTTGACCTGTTCATTATCCCTTAACTGTAACTTACCGACTAGAGCGCTGGTCTCTTTGATGGAGTAATGAAAAACTTCCTGGCAATATTTAATAACAGTGTTAAAATAAAAAGTGTCAAGGTTGCGCAGCTCCAGGAACTTGAACATTTTTTATCCTCCTCCCGGTTCCTTTGTACTTATAAATAAGCAATTTATGTGCCAGGTAGTCTATAAAGGAAAGAGGCTGATACTGAAGGCTTTGCGGGATAAAAATAATGCAAAAAATTGCTACTAAGAAAAAGACTGCCTGCAATAATATGCAGGCAGTCTCATTGTAAACCATGCTTTTCCAATTTATAGTATAAGCTCCTTACGGCGATGCCCAGTTGTTTGGCCGCTTTAGTTTTGTTGCCTTTAGTCCTCTGCAGTGTTTCTTGCAAAATACCCTTTTCTGTGCTGTCCAGGAGCTTGCTGAGCGTTTGATTGGGGGGAGCCTCCGCTTCCGGCTCCCTGAGCATATTGCCGTCAGCCAGCCACTGGGGTTTTGCAGGACTGGTCAAGGACGGTATGTGTTTCGGTAAGATTATCTCCTCATTGCCGTTCAGGTTAATAATCGACCGTCCAACGACATTTTCCAGCTCTCTGATGTTGCCCGGCCAGTCATAGGTCATAAACATATCAATTACCGCCGGTGATAATTCGGGTACTTTTCGTTTATACTCCTGGGCAGTTTTTTCACATAGATAGGCTGCCAAAATGGGTATATCGTTTTTGCGGACTCTAAGCGGCGGGATAAATACCGGGACCACGTTCAGCCGGTAGTACAAGTCTTCACGAAATGTACCCTCTCTAATTCTTTGCTCCAAATTGGCATTGGTGGCGGCGATAACCCGCACATTTATTGCTATGGGATTGGTGCCGCCGACCCGGATTATTTCTTTTTCCTGCAGTACTCTAAGGAGTTTCGCTTGCAGGGCGAGATCCATGTCGCCTATTTCGTCTAGAAAGATGGTGCCGCCGTCTGCTTCCTCGAAATAACCTTTTTTGCCGCCCCTAACTGCCCCTGTGAAAGCCCCTGCTTCATATCCGAAGAGTTCACTCTCCAGTAAGGATTGGACGATGGCCATGCAGTTGACCCGGACAAAAGGCCATCTGCTTCGGCCGCTGACGTTGTGAATAGCATGGGCAAACAGCTCTTTCCCCGTGCCGCTTTCTCCTCTTAGCAGCACCGTGGCCGGTGTGTCCGAGGCGTGTTTGGCCTGAGCTATGGCAGCCTTTACCTGCTCGCTGCTGCCGATGATGTCGTCAAAGGTATATTTGGCCTGTAGGTGTCTGATTAGTTTCCTAGCGTTGGCCAACTCCTCAGATAGCTGCATGATTTCAGAAATATCCTGGATTACCCCGACGCTCCCCCGTAATTTTCCTTCCATTATAACCGGAGCGACATTCACTACTACTTCTTTTTTCATCGGCCCCATTTTTAGCCTGACCCCACGTACCTGTTGTCTGGTCTGGAGCACTTTTAAGTGCATGCTTTCTCCTCCGGTTACCGCCACCGATGCCGGTTTATCAATAACGTCAGCCTCGGTGAGGCCGGTAATTTTGATGTAGGCGGGATTAATCAAAATGCCGTTACCTTTTTCGTTGACTACCGTGATGGCATCATTTGTAGCATAAAGGATCGCTTCCAGCCAGGCCCTTTTTTCTTTTAAATCAGCAATTTCCTGATTTAGCTTTTTTATTTCAGTAACATTACGAAGAATTGCCACAGCGCCGACGATTTCTTTATTTACAATAACGGGAAAACGATTACTGATGACAGTAATATCTCCAAGTTGCAGCAGTTGATGGAGTTCTGATAACCCTGTCTTTAACACGCTAGGCAAGCAGGAGTTGGGGATGGTCTGTGTCACCGGTTTTCCCAGAACGTCAGCAACTTTAAGACCGGTAATTCTTTCGGCGGCAGGGTTAAATACAGTGACTATACCGGCATTGTTTATCGCCAGTATGGCCTCAAAAGAAAAGTTTAAAATTAATTCCAGCAGAGTTGAATTAGTTGTTTCCGGCAAGATAATCACCTCGCAAACTTATATTCGATTATATTCATGAATAATCCTGCATGAAAAGAATAATTGCGATGCAATTATCTTCATGCTTATACTGATTAGTTTGTGAAGCAGCTGTTAATAGTCCTCAAAATACTAGAAAGTAAAAGAGGAAGGAGGTAAAGTGATGTGGAAAACATATATTAATATAAATTGCCTGGTTCCTATCGATTTGAGACTGCAATCCCTGTTCATCGTAGCCTGTCAGCCATTGGATGACGGTATCGATTTCCGCTTTCGTGCGTCCTTTACGCTCAACTTTTTGAATATACAGAGGGTAGACGCCGGAGATTTTCATTTTGTATACACGTTCGTTATTCACTCTTCATCCCTCCACCTGCTTCGGCGCTTCTTCAGCGACGACATTCCAGTTCACGCCGAACTTGTCTGTTACTGCGGCGTGGAACACGCTATAGAAGGTCTCGGTCGGCGGGAGTGTAAAAAAGATGCCGTACCCCTCTGGTACCACCTTGGCGGCTTTATCCCCTCCGTTATTCATAGTTTGAATGACTGTATATAGATGATTGGCACGTCCATACGCACTGCCGTTTCTTCGATAGTAAGACCACGGTCAAGAAAGCGCTTAACCACTATTCCCATGTCTTCACCAACTTCAATAATATGTCTATCCGGATCGTAGAAGCGAACTACTCTCTGTCCCCATGAATGTTCAAAAAGAGGATGGATATATTCGATATCATTCATGCTGTCTAATTTGCTGATAAAGCCGCTCATATCATCTTCTTCAAAATATAGCTCGCAGGCGTTATTTTCGAGAATAATCTCGCTTGCTGATTTATATATAAATTTTTTCCATGTATCGAGAGTCTGTAAAGCTATGCCGCCTGTTAAAGTAACATTAGCACCGAAATCAGAGATAACCTCCAGCCCTAACACATCATGGTAGAATTGCTTTGCTTTTTCCATGTTTTTTACCGCAATCAGCGTGCAGGTATATTTCATTTCAGATCACCTCCGGATTAATTCTTTGCCCGCCAAAAGCGTGAATTGTGCGAGTACCGGCAATACATCTGCTGCCACTTGATTCTGTTTCTGCCAGTGTAAAGAAGACAGCCGCAACTGACTTCTTAATGTTTAAAATATATCTCCTCAGTTTGTGAGGGGCCAACTTAAAATAACAGAATTGGGGTGATATCAACTCCAGAAGGAGTGAACCCTGCAGGCAGGGCAGTAATGAACGTATTCTTAACCGTATCGATCACTGAAACTGATTCACCGGCAACATTCGTGATATAGGCCCGAGAACCGTCGGGGGTAATCGCTATTCTGGAAGGTCCGGTTCCTGTCGGTAAGGAAAAAGTAGTCAAGATGGTATTTGTTGCCGTGTTTATTATCGCAACTGAATCAGTGAGTTCATTCACGACATAAGCCCGTGAACCATCGGGGGTAATCGCAACTCCAAAAGGACCGCTTCCTACCGGTAATGAAATCGTAGTCAGGATGGTATTCGTTGCCGTGTCAATTACCGGAACAGTAGCTATAGCAAAACTCGTGACATAAACCCGGGATCCGTCGGGGGTAATCGCAATACCCTCAAAAAAACTTCCGGCTGGTAATGGAATAGTTGTCACTATAGTATTCGTTGCTGTATTAATCACCGTAACCGTACTATTATTAAAATTGGCAACATAAGCCCGGGAACCATCAGGAGTAATCGCAATTACGGAAGGCCCGCTTCCTGCCGGTAATGGGATCGTAGTCAAAATGGTATTCGTTGCCGTGTCAATCACCGTTACGGTATCATTACCAAAATCCGTGACATAAGCCCGGGAGCCGTCAGAGGTAATCGTCATTTCAACAGGACTGCTTCCTGCCGGTAAGGCAATGGCAGTCTGGATGGCATTCGTTTCCGTGGAAATTACCGTAATCGTATCATTAAATTGATTCACGATATAAGCCCAGACACCGTCGGGAGTAGTTGCAACTCCATTAGAACCGCTTCCTGCCGGTAACGCAATGGTTGTCAAGATGGTATTCGTTGCTGTGTTGATTACATTAACAGTATCTCCAATATTAGCCACATAAGCAAACAAAAGTTCCTGAATTCGGGAAAGTTCCCCTTCCAGCACATGCTCCTTTATAATTTGTCCTTCGGACCCTTTTTCCAAAACTGTTATGGCGATATCATCAGCACCAAGCCCACTCGTAAGCACACGAACCCCAAACACATCTAAATCTGCATAAACGTCTTCCAGAGTATATGCAGGATCAGGTGAGTTAAATGGATTAAGCTCAATGAGCTCCAATACATAAATGGTTTTACTCCCGAATCCATCTCCAGCCGGAGAGATGAAGTATGCTTCAATTCCCACAAGTGCAGGCAGGCGACCCGTATTGAACAAGCGGATGGTGAGCTGCGTTGTACGGGGTATGTCCATATTATCAATCGGTCCTGTATCGAAAACGGCCATAATAATAACCTCCTCATTCAGACATATCCTATATATTAGTGTATGTCTGATCGAGAGGACTGGTGTACAATCAGTTTTTGCTGCCTTCATTAGCTATAACAAAAAATCCCTCGGAACTTTTGTCCAAGGGAACATAAAACACAGTAATAAATTAATCCTAAAACCCGTAACTCCCTGCTACCAAGCTATTTCCGCTCTATCAACACGACTGTCTCCACATGCCTTGAAGCGATAAAAAAGATGCTGCCTAAAGCTGGTATCCCCTTGGCGTAAGTCTATAGCAGATATTAAAACATAAATTTATTGCTTTTAAATCTCCTTTACCAGATCGTTGATGCAGGCATACAATGCTTTATGCATATATCCTACATTAAGGGCGCAAACATCCTTAGGACCGAGCGAAACAAGGTCTGTATCCATGAAGTGGTTTTTATATTTTCCAGTGTTACCTCTTTGCATATACGGATCATTTCTTCAAAATCTCTTATTATATCCGAAAGGCAGCTGCAGCGGTACATCCAAACACCGCATTCAAAATGAAGATAAAAGCTTCTGTAGTCCATATTGATGGTGCCGACCACTCCGAATTCATCATCGACTACCAAGGTTTTGGAATGAATAAATCCGGGGGTATATTCCAGTATTTTCACTCCGCTTTCTATCAGCACCGGAAAGTAGGATTGTGTGGCCTCATGAACAAAAAACTTGTCACCATAATAAGGCGTAATAATCCTGACGTCCACCCCACTTTTTGCCGCTGTGCTCAGGGCAGTCACCATTTCATTGTCAATAATCAGATAGGGCGTCGTGATGTAAATATTTTTCTTTGCATTGTATATCATGTTCAAATATACGGCTTCACTGATAGACTCATTGTCAAGAGGACTGTCTGCAAAGGGCTGGATATAGCCATCCGCTTCTTTCTGGATGAAATCATCCCTGCGGTATGCCGCCGGGTTGTCCGCCAGGCCTTTTGTATAATTCCACATGGAAAGAAACATTACCGTCAAACTCCAGACTGCCCTGCCAGAGAGCATTACCGCGGCATCTTTCCAATGTCCGTATTTTTCAATTTTGTTGATATATTCATCTGCCAGGTTGATTCCACCGATAAATCCAGTGGTTCCGTCTATGACAGCAATTTTACGATGGTCTCTGTTGTTCAGCCTTGTGGACAGGACCGGAATCATTGGATTGAACACGCGGCTCTTTATGCCATACTCGCCCAGTTTACTGTCATAATTGAGCGGCAGTGTCTCCAGGCACCCCGCACCGTCGTACAATACCCTTACATCAAGCCCCTTTGCCGCTTTTTCCTTTAAGATATCCAATATACCGTTCCACATCAGGCCTTCTTCTATAATGAAGTATTCCAGGAAAATAAATTTTTCAGCTTTCGCAAGTTGATCTTTGAGCTTTTCGAATTTCTGTTCACCGCTGCTGAGATATTCAGCGCCATTATTTAAATACAAAGGGTAATTGGCGCTCTTCTGAATATATCTTGCCTGTCTTGCTGCGTTAGGATTCTCCTTTTCCAATAGATCAATTGTTTCCTCGTTAAGTATTAATGATTCCAGAGTTTGCGTCTGAACGGAATTCCTTTTGTCTTTTTTCTTTCTTCTCATCTGATTCCCTCCGAAGAACAAATAAAATAATCCGCCGAAAATCGGGAATAGCATGATGGGAACAATCCACGCGATTTTATAAATAGGGTTGCTGTTGTTGTTGATAATCCACAAAACAGCCGCTAAGCTGAGAAAGATGCTGAATCCGTAGAAGGCGGCAAAATACCTGTTGAATTTCAGGATAAAGATTATTATGAGTAAAAGCTGGATGACAAGAAAAGAAGTAAAAAAAAATGTCCGGGAGATTCTGACTTTATAAATCTGCTTCATAAATCCACTCCCAGTGCACACTTTTCATAATGCTTGTACAGCGAGTAAAATTTACCCGAGTACCGTTTCGCCCAAGGCTTCTTTTTCCCGCAGAAATGCAGGATCACCGTACGGTTGATTATGTAATCCATGTCACAGGTTCCATTGCTGGTAATCCTGTAGTATTCATAATACCGCGCATCATAGTTGTAGAGCTTTTCCTCCAGGTTCGTAATCTGCTTTGCATAAAGCGCATTCAGAATATCCTGGTCCGGCATGATCAGTTTCGATCGATTTTCTCTTACGAATTCGAAAATTTCATTCTCATCCGCTGAGATTCTAAGCAGTTCAAGATTCATCAGCAGTACGCCAGAGTTGTAATATTCATCGATTTCGTATGGCATAAGCCGAAGCTTGTTGATTTCCTTTACAGAAAATACATTGTGGTAGGCCGCGGCATACAGATTGTTTCCCAGCTTTGTTTCATAGAGTTCCCGGATCGGATTCAAAACAAGTATATCCGGATCAAGATAAAGGATTCTATCCAGGTTCTTCGGCAGCAGTTGGTAAGCCAACAGCCTGAAATACATTTCCTTTGAATAATGAAATAATACCGGAGCATCACGAAAGCAGTCTTCATCCATTTTGATGATAAAAAGCCTGCAGTTGTGCTTCGCTATAAAGGCATCGAGCATTTTCTGCTCCTCGTCGCTCAGGCCGGCATGAATCAGATAGATATCAAAAACTTCATCAGGGTTATTCATTACTAAAGATTTCAGCATTACTTTCAGCGGTTTGATATAGTTTGAATTCAATGTTACCAATATATTCAATGATTATCCCTCTTCTCTGTTTATCTTAATGAAAAGCTCATTTACTTTCTCAATTGCGGCAATAATTGCATCCAGATTTTCAATTAAACCTTCTCCTATAGCTTTTATAAACTTCTTTTCATAATAATCATTGACTTCTTCTATAATACTTTTGCTCTGGGGCGTAAGATAGATTTTTACAACACGCTCATCCTCACGGTCCCTAATACGTGTCAGCATTCCCATACTCTCCAGCTTTTTGCACATGGAAGAAATATTGGCGCCTGCTATGAGAACATTATTTGCAAGACTTCCTACCGTATGAGAACCGTTTTGTCCAATCTCAAGTAAAATTCTCAGTTGCATTCCCGATAATCCATACAATGAAGCGCAGTGATTCAGGCTATAATTAACAACATCGTTCATTTTTCTTGTATTATCC
>DATMXV010000309.1:0-2796 GCA_035561335.1 Desulfitobacteriaceae bacterium | reverse complement strand
CTTATAATATAGATTGTTCGGCGCGTATTACTATTAATATATCAGGTAAAATTACCTGGCTCTGATAATTCTATAACTGGAATAAAGTTCTGAAGCATTGCAGCGGTCTCAAGGACGAGACACGAGACCGAAATATCGGCTAACGGCAGGATTTGAGCCTGACGTTCCGGTAAGCGCAATGCTTTGTTTTATAGTGAAGGAGGTCTATATGGAAATTCTTGAGAAGATAAAGGCCGGCAGAGAGATAATGATCCCAAATAAAGAAAATGAAAGAAGCGAAAAAATCTGTTCCACAAAGAAAAAGGAAAAAATAAATTACATAATGCCGATCCTTTTTGTTATGCTTGCAGCGGCTTTTCTTATTTCCTTTACCTTAGGCCGATATGCCATATCCATCCCGGAAATATTCAATATTTTCTTTTCGAAAATATTTGGCTTAGAGGCAACCTGGCCTGCAACTATTGAGACTGTTATCTTTAATGTCCGGATACCTAGGATTTTTGCGGCAATGCTTGTTGGCGGAGCTTTAGCTGTCTCAGGAGCAACCTATCAGGGATTGTTCAAAAACCCCATGGTATCACCGGATATATTAGGGGCCTCGGCAGGGGCGGGTTTTGGTGCGGCTCTTGCTATTCTTATGTCTTTCGGGATTGTCGGGATCCAGGTATCCGCATTTCTGTTTGGGATAGGAGCAGTTTTACTAACTTTCCTGGTCAGTACAATAATAAGTAAAGATAATAATGCAACCCTGGTTTTGGTATTAACAGGCATGGTAGTTTCCACTTTATTTGCCTCGTTTATATCCATTACCAAGTATCTGGCAGATCCGGATAGTAAACTTCCGGCTATCACTTTTTGGCTGATGGGCGGCTTATCTTCAATTCGGCCAATTGATGTTAAAGTGGTTCTTGTTCCTATGTTAATAGGGGTAATTCCTTTAATATTACTAAGATGGAAACTGAACGTCCTGTCGTTTGGGGACGAGGAAGCTAAAGCCCTGGGGCTTGATATAATAAAATTGCGTGTGATTATTATCGTTTGTGCAACACTTTTAACGGCATCAGCAGTTTCAATATGCGGGATGGTTGGCTGGATTGGGTTAATTATTCCTCATCTTGCCAGAATGCTGGTAGGACCAAATTTCAAAGCTCTGTTACCGGCGGCTTTATTTCTTGGCAGCACCTTTTTACTATTGGTGGATGATATAGCCCGGAGTGCATTTTCGATTGAAATCCCCCTGGGAATTCTGACATCATTGCTGGGGGCGCCGTTCTTTCTTTATCTTTTGATGAAGGGAAAGAGGGGTTGGGTATGAGGTTAGATATTAAAGATGTGGTTTGTGGATATGGGTCCAGGATAATTGTGAAGGGAATATCCTTGAGTGTTGAATCAGGAGAAATATTATGTTTGTTAGGATCAAACGGCGTTGGAAAAACAACTTTCTTCAAAACCTTATTAGGATTTTTGCAGCTGAAAGGCGGGGAAATAACTTTAAACGGGGAGAACATAAATAAGTGGTCCAAGAAACGCCTGGCGACAATGATCGGATACGTTCCTCAAGCCCACACTCCCCCATTCCCTTTTAGTGTGCTTGATGTAGTTATCATGGGAAGAACAGCCCATCTGGGTATGTTTGCCTCACCCTCCAAAGAAGATATAGAAATCGCGGAAGAAGCAATGGAATCATTGAATATTACTTTTCTAAGAGATAAAATCTATACTGAAATCAGCGGCGGAGAAAGACAAATGGTGCTGGTAGCCCGGGCACTTTCCCAGCAGCCTAAGATTCTGATCATGGATGAACCTACTTCCAATCTGGATTTCGGCAATCAAATAAGGGTACTGGAGCAAATTAAAAAACTGGCCAAGAAAGGATTAGGAGTTATCATGACTTCCCATTTTCCCAACCATGTGTTTCTCTGTTCCACGAAAGTGGCACTTATGAAAAGCAGTAATGATTTTATTATTGGCAGTGTAGATGAGGTGATCAGTGAAGAGAATCTGAAAGTTGCCTACGGAATTGATGTTAGGATTACCAATGTTCTCAATGACCGGGGTGAGGTTATCAGAGCATGCATACCCCTGATGAATAGTAACTGAAAATATTTTAAGTGTAAAAAAATAAAGAGAGCCATAATTTAAATAAGGACTCTCTTTTCCACTCTGACGTCACTCTTGTTTCACTATTCATAGTTCTATTGTTTTTAGGAAGCATTAACGGATCTGTTTAAAGATGCATATATCCCAGTCCTACTCTGCAGTGTTCTGAAAGAGGATGTAAAGAAGAACGGCCGAAGATAGCTACAGCCAACCATTCATTATTAGTTGTTAAACCAACTTTTAAAGCAAAACTGGCATTACTGTGGGTATGGATAAAAATACTGTTGCTGGCTTCCAGGGTCGCATGAACCACGGCATGAATTTTTCTTGGTTCTTTACTTATAACTCCGGTGTTGATCGCCGCAGATAATATGGAGTTGGACAATTTGCCGTTTTGCTGGAGAGCTGTTACCGTACCGCCAAGTTCAGTGACCCCGCATATGAAACCAAATGTATTGGTGAAATATTCCTTTAATGAATCTTCGTCTGTTCTGGTTTCACTTAGGGCCAGGAGTAAGGCCGCGCGTTCCAAGGAAGGCTTTGTTTCTCTTATTCCTGATGAAGATGTTATAATAAAACCCCCCTTTAAAACTATAATTTTTTCATAGATATCCAAGTCATAGTCATTTAAAAAAGCCGTTTCATATACTTGCTTCAAGCTTGGTATACAAAAACGGCTTCGTTGCCCTATTACTC
>DATMXV010000308.1:0-2058 GCA_035561335.1 Desulfitobacteriaceae bacterium | reverse complement strand
CTCTTATTTCCATTTGACCTCCTGATTTTTCATACCTGATTTCCGGCCAAGCCATTTTATATCTAAACTTATCTTTCTTCCTTTATTCGAATATTCCTCCAATAAATCTTTATTTGTGGATTAATCGTCCGGGAGGTCTTGTACACCATTTGTCCCTGTCAAACATATATTAATCATATAGATATGACTTGACGGGAGGAACTTCCGTGGCTGTATTTGATACAGGTCCGATTGATAACAGGGCGGCACCGCGTACGACGCGACTCACGGTCCGCCTGTTCAATACCGACCGGCTGCCCGCACTTGCAGGTATTGAAGTAAACCAGATAAATCCGCCTGGAGATGGATTTGGGAATGGAACACTCTATGTGGTCAATCTGGTTCACTCCGGATGTCTTTTTATACCCGACACGGTAGCGTTCAATATTTTAGACCTGGATTAAGTCGTCCAGGTCTATTCGTGCTGACTTTCCCTTAATCCTAAGCGCGCGCCCGCCCCAGATAAGCCTCCCGGATTGAGGAATTTGCCGTTATCTCCAAGGGACTGCCCCGGTGGGTAATCCTGCCTCTTTCCATTACCAGAACATTGTCAGCGACTTTCAGGGCGGATTTAGTATTCTGTTCTACAAGTACTATTGTTACCCCGTTCTTTTTTAACCGGACCAAAATGGCCATTATCTCCTGGACGATTAAGGGAGCCAGCCCAACAGACGGTTCATCAAGCAATAATAGTTCAGGACGTGACATTAACCCCCTACCAATAGCCAGCATCTGCTGCAGGCCACCGCTTAAACTGCCTGCCAAATCCCCTTCCCTGCCCTTTAAGGCCGGAAATATCTCCAGGATTTCTTTGACATCATTCATTAATACTTTCTTGTTTTTGCTGTAACGCTGAAAAGCGCCTAACATGAGATTATCAAGAACAGTCAAGGTCGTAAAGATTTCCCTTTTTTCCGGGATCAGGCTAATACCTTTACTGACAATCTGTTCTGATGTTTGGCCCGTTATGGGCTTATCTTTAAACAAAATCTCCCCGGCGGCGGGCTTAATTAAGCCTGCCGCTGTTCCCAGGAGCGTACTCTTGCCGGCCCCGTTGGCTCCTAAAATTACGAGCAGTTCGCCTTCGGTGACCTCCAGGGATATATCCTTAACGGCATGGACATAACCATAATAGACACTTAGATTTTTGATTCTAAGCAATCTGTTCATCCTCCCCAAGATAAGCCTTGATTACTTCCGGATTAGCCTGAATTTCCGCAGGTGTTCCTTTGGCTATTACCCTGCCAAAATCCAAGACTACTATCCTGTCGGCTGCTTCCATTACCGTTTCCATATCATGTTCAATTAAAATCATTGAAGTTTTATCTTTCAGGTGTTTCAAATAATTAGTCAGGTTTTCTGTTTCTACAACATTCAATCCCGCAGCCGGTTCGTCAAACAAGATCAGACTGGGTTCAGAGGCTAAAGCCCTGGCTATTTCCAACAGTCTTTGTTTTCCGAACGGTAAAGCGGAGGCCGGCAGTCCGGCCATCTCAGCCAGGCCGATTTCTTCAAGTAAGGCCAGGGCTTCTGTCCTGATTCTTTTTTCTTCACGGCATTTTCGCGGCAGTGTATAAAAAGATTGCAGAAAACCTTTTTTACCTTTTAAATATGCGCCTGCCATAACGTTTTCCAAAACCGTCATCCCGCCAAAAAGCTGGAGGTTCTGAAAAGTCCTGGTAATACCGGCAGAAGCCATTTGATATGGTTTATTTCCGGTCATATCCTGGCCTTTATAAATTATCGTCCCCTGATTAGGACTGAGCGCGCCTGTAATAATGTTAAAGAGAGTGGTTTTACCTGCACCGTTAGGACCAATCAGCGCAACAATACTCCCTGTCTTTACCTCAAATTCAACATCCTCCACTGCCGCTATTCCGCCAAAATGTTTTGTTATCTCATGTAATTTCAAGATCATCATGGACACCTCCCTTACTAACTCTTACTTGCTGCTTTTCTTAAAATAATTCCCATTGTTTTTTCTGCCTGTCTTATACGCCTGACTCCTAACCTCTGACT
>DATMXV010000307.1:0-6341 GCA_035561335.1 Desulfitobacteriaceae bacterium | reverse complement strand
ATATTGACCATGGTACTTTATTGTTTGAACTTATCATAATATCCAAATTCTCCAAAGCCTTTTCCGCCTGCAAATAATCTCTCAGGCTAAAGAGCATCGGCGCTTCACTTAGATAATGCCCAATGTCAGCCACTGCCATATTACGTTCTAAAGCATCAAGTACATTATGATGGCTGATATCCCCGGATATAAAAAGATCTGCTCCTTTAAAAAGGGCCTTGCCAATAAAATCACCGCCACTGCCATTAACAATAACAATTTTACGGATCAATTTCTGAGAATCTCCGGCTAAACGCATCCCTGCAGGATATATATTCAGCGTTTTTTCAGTTTCTGATCTATTTTCAGGTTTGGCTTCCGGTATTAGCGGTGATCCGTTTTGAAATAATTTTTGCATTTGCAGCCAGATTTTCTCCAGCTTCACTGGTTCCTTCAAATACCCGAATACCCCGTAACCACGGCTTTTGCCGGCATTCTTTAAAGGAATGATGTCGTAAGCCGGTTCCTCATAGGGATGCACCTTGCGCAATGTCCGCAGTGCTTTACCAACCTGAGCTTCACCTACAATACTTTCTAATTTTACCTCTTCTACCCGGGTCAGCTCTCCAATCTTGCCAATTGCCGGATTGGCTCCCTGTAACGGTCTGAATATCCCCTCACCAAAACCCTGAAAAAAACTATCAGAATAACACTTTCCTTGCGGACCATCAGTAATCCCTTCCCCGACCCCGACAGAAGCTAAGGCCTGCCGGACACTCTCAACATGAGCTGCGGGCACATAAACAATAAATTTTACCCGGGATTCCCAAGCAACCGGTGCTAAAAGCTGCATTTGAGTTAAACCTAAAGCATTACCAATTGTCCAGGATGATGATAAATCTGATTGGTCCAGATTAGTATGGGCGGCATAATAAGCTATTCCGGACCGAACTAATCTGAGAGGAATTTGCGCATCCGGGTTATCTTCCCGCAGGTTCTTAAGACCGCGAAAAAACAGGGGATGGTGGGCAACAATCAGCTGGACCCCGCAGGTTTCGGCTTCTTCCACAACCTTCAAGGTCCCGTCTAAAGTGATCAGGATTCGTTCCGCCGGAGCCGCATTATTCCCTATAAGCAACCCTACATTATCCCATTCTTCCGCCCAGGACTTGGGGGCAGCCTTTTCGATTATTTGCGTAATCAACCCTATACTGACAGACATAACGACCACCTCACTTAAACAATAACCGTAACTATCCGGGAGTCAGGATAGATCTCCATGCTTTTTAAGCACCAGCAGAAAATAAAAATTGACGGAGGGAGATCCGAGTGTAAAGAGAACCGTTTGGCGAAGGAGCGTTAAGAAGTGCCATGGGACTTGTCCAAGGATGGACTGATGCAGCTTTTGCCATGGCTAAGACAAGGATGTCTTGATTAGCCACTGCCACGGACGGCAAAGTGGCGTGACGGCAAAAAAGCTGCGTTACCTGCAGACTAACCCCGAGGTTTGGCACTTTAGCTACGCAGTGGAGTGAGTAGCTCTGGAGCACCGGTGAACGTACATTTGGATCTCCCGGAGTAGGATGTCTTATAGTAATAATTTATTTTCAGGACAGTTCATCAAATAATAACTTTGTTATTACTTCCAGATAGTTCAATTCCAGCAGGATCTCCTGTCTCCGCATCTGCACGCTTATACTTTGGGATTTTTTCATTTGTTCCACTCTAAATGTCAGTTCTTCCCTGTACTCCTGAATTAATCTCTGCAATAAATGATCAGGAAATTGTAAAATCAAAGGCCCAAACCGCCAAAACAGTGAACGCACAAGATCAATCTCATTTTCCCCACTCCGGGAAAACGTTAATTCGCTGCTTTTTGGTGTTATTGTTTTACTTACGGATATAATTTGCTTGATCCAAAGTTCTTCCAGTTTGAGGACCTCTTGTTTACTGCAGCCCGTTTTTCTGGAAAAGGCCATAACAACATAGACCCGCCCTTCTTCCGCTAAATGCTCCTCTCTCAGCAGCCACCCGGCTTCCAGGAGATCATATCTTACCTTTGACTCCAATCCCTGGGGTTGAACAATCAAATCAGATACTTCTGATAATATATCTGGTCTGGCAAAGAGTATTTCCAGCATAGTTTTCCCTCCCATACCTGCCAAAGCTATTGTGTCTATTTCACCAGGTAACAGAGGTTGCAGGCCATCACCCAGACGCACATCAATTTTCCGGGTAAGTTTGTGATTTTGGACGGCAGCAAGCGCTGTTTGATAAGGGCTGTAATTCAAGTCAATCGCAACAGCACTTTCAATTTTTCCCTGTTCGCATAGAACAATCGGCAAATATGCGTGATCTGTGCCAATATCAGCCAATCTGGCTTTATAACCTATAAGTGAAGCAATACAATTTAGCCGGGGACCCAGCTTAATTAAATCCGCCAAACAGATTACTCCCTTCAATTATGGCTCGTTTTTTTCCAGTAAAATTAAGATAAAAAATTATTTGCATCATAATAGATTAACCCGTGTAATTTTTATTCAAAAGAAAAAGCAACCATCAAATCAGATGGACTGCTTGCTTAAAGAACCCGTAAATGTATTATAAAGTGCACTATATGCTATTTTTGCTTCATAAAAACAACCCCGAAAAAAAACCACTTAAACACTGGTGGGCGATACCGGGATCGAACCGATGACCTCTTCCGTGTGAAGGAAGCGCTCTCCCAACTGAGCCAATCGCCCAAAATAAATGTCAAATGACTAACGGACCGCAAACATCAGATACTCTGAAATCAAAAATCTGAATAATAATTATCAACTTCTAAGCTCACCTTGAAAAAAAACCGAGGTCAAATGTCAAAAGCTGAAATAAGATTATCAATCAATCTCCGACTTCTGACCTCCGACCTCTAACTTCTTTTTTTGGTGGGCCCACCTGGGATCGAACCAGGGACCGACCGGTTATGAGCCGGCTGCTCTACCGCTGAGCTATAGGCCCATGATTAGACATAACAAATTGGCTCCCCGAGTAGGACTCGAACCTACAGCCTACCGGTTAACAGCCGGTTGCTCCACCATTGAGCTATCGAGGAACACCCGTGCAACGACTATTATACGAAAAACACTTTGTTACGTCAAGTCTTATCACAACAGTATTAAAATATCTTTTAAATTTTATAAAATATCGGAAAATCAGCAGACTGCTTTTGTTAAGTTATTCTAAATAATCCTTTAATTTTTTGCTGCGGCTGGGATGACGAAGTTTTCGTAAAGCTTTGGCCTCAATTTGCCGGATTCTTTCCCTCGTAACCCCAAATTCCTGGCCAACTTCCTCAAGGGTCCGGGTCCTGCCGTCATCAAGTCCAAAACGCAATCGTAATACTTTCTCTTCCCGGGGAGTAAGTGTTTCTAAAACTTCTTCCAATTGTTCTTTGAGTAAGATAAATGAGGCAGCCTCTGCAGGCGCCGGAGCATCTTCATCGGGAATAAAATCCCCTAAATGGGAATCTTCTTCCTCGCCTATCGGGGTTTCCAGGGAAACAGGTTCCTGGGCAATTTTCATAATCTCCCGGACACGTTCTACCGGAATCTCCATGACCGCAGCAATTTCTTCCGGCATAGGCTCCCTGCCTAACTCTTGAAGTAATTGGCGGGACACCCGGATCAATTTGTTTATAGTTTCTACCATATGCACAGGTATCCGAATCGTTCTTGCCTGATCAGCTATCGCCCTTGTAATAGCCTGCCGGATCCACCATGTAGCATAAGTGCTGAACTTATAACCTTTGGTATAATCAAATTTCTCGACAGCTTTAATCAGACCCAGATTCCCTTCCTGGATCAAATCTAAAAAGAGCATACCTCGTCCGACATAACGTTTGGCAATACTTACAACAAGCCGCAAATTGGCTTCAGCCAGACGACGTTTGGCATTTTCGTCTCCGGCTTCCATACATTTAGCCAATTGAATCTCCTCTTGAGCGTTAAGTAAAGGGACCCGTCCAATTTCTTTAAGATACATCCGGACAGGATCGTCTATTCCGACCCCTTCAGGAATAGAAAGATCAACTTCAGGTTCTTCCTGGACTTCATCCGTCTCTTCATCTGAAGCTTTTACCAAAATTTCATCTTCAGTATCCCCGTTTTCAGGTAAGACGTCAATACCCATACGACCAAGTTGTTCATAAATATCATCAATTTGATCTGCTGAAAGCTCGACTCCCTGGAGCGCGTCCATAATCTCACGATATGTCAAAGACCCTTTTTTCTTTCCTCGCAGTATAAGGGTCCTTATACTCTCCATTTTCATTTCCTCATCGCTCACTGAACCATCTCCTGCCCGTGGTTTTGTCATAATAGCCATACTCTTATATTTCACCACGTTTTAACCGCTCTCCCATCTCCCTTAACAGATCCATAGCTCCCCTTAGGTCTCCGGACTTTTCCATGGTTGTCATCCGAGTTTGTAATTCTAGCATACATTCTTCCTCCTGAGAGGAACGTATTACACGAATACAATCCTCCAAAATTCGTTCCGCTTGTGAAAGATCTATTTCTTCCAATAATAGATTTGCCAGTTTACTCTGGACATTTTCCGCAAAATCATTATTGGTTATACTAAGATAGCTTTGTTTGGATTCTTTAAGGTATAAAAATATCTTTTGATATTCATTGACTTTCCAAAAATTCTCACCAAGTTTTTCTTCAACTACTTTTAAAAAAGACGGATTATCTAAAATCAAGCGTAAAAGCATTCTTTCCGCCCGGTAAATCCCTAATGGAACAGACGCAATCAGGTGAGAATTAGTGTCAATATTCATAATGTTATTATCTCTATTTTTTACAGAATTATCCTGCTTTAAAGATATATAATTAAATTCTTCCCTGTATTTTGTTCTTTTCTCCACATTTTCAATTTCGCGTTGAACAGCCTCCAAAGAAAGACCAAGCTCCAGACTCAGGAATCGTTCATATCCCTCCCTTTCTGCCGGACTATCCACCCTTAGAATATCCGGACTAATTCTGGCAATCAATTCAGCCTTTTCCGGGATAGTTCGAATGGGTAATTCGTTAAGCAGAACCTGGTACTTAAATTCTATATATGTTATTACTGATTGCAGGGCTTTGAGAAAATTTTCTTTGCCGGAAATCCTCAAAAATTCGTCCGGATCTTTGGCGCCCGTCAACTTAAGGACCTCAGTACGCAGCCCAGCCTCAGCAAGAACTTCACCTGCCCGCATAGTTGCTTTTATCCCGGCCGGATCAGAATCATAGCAGATAATAACCCGCCGGGTGTAACGTCTTAAGAGTTTAGCCTGTTCTTTGGTTAAAGCTGTCCCCAGTGATGCCACAGTATTCGTAAAACCCGTTTGCTGTAAGGTTAGAACATCTATATAACCTTCAACCAATATAGCAAAACCCTTTTCCCGGATTCCCTGATAAGCTTTATTTATTCCGTAAAGATGATTACCTTTATTATAATAAACAGATTCCGGTGAATTTAAATATTTAGGCAAAGAATCGTCTAATACCCGGCCTCCAAAGGCAATAGGTTTTTGCTTGTGATCAAGGATACTGAAAATTATGCGGTTCCGGAAACGATCATAATAACCGCTGTCCCCTGAATAAGAGTGTTTCTTTTCTTTTTCCAAGGCTAACCCTGCGGCAGCTGACTCAGAAAAACTAACTCCACGCTTATGTAACGCCATAAGCAGACCATCCCAACGACCGGGTGCAAAACCCAAACGAAAAGATTTGATAGTATCCTGACTTATTTCCCTGTGCCTAAAATATTTTCGCCCCGGTTCACCTTCAGGTAAATGCATTAAAACTTCATGATAATAATCCGCTGTCCATTCATAAATTTGCTGCCACCGGGAACGACGTTTTTGTTCCTCGCTTTGCCTGGAGGACAATTCCTTTTCCGGCAATTTAATACCATATTTTTGGGCTAAGTATTGTACTGTTTCCAGGAATGTCCAGTTTTCTTTTTTCTTTAAGAAGGAAACTATATTACCGCCAGTGTTACAACCAAAACAGTAAAACATTTGCTTATCCGGCGTTACCGTAAAACTTGGTGTTTTCTCCTCATGAAAAGGACAAATTCCAAGAAAATTCTTACCCTTACGCTGTAAACTGACATATTCCGAGATTATCTCGACAATATCACTGTTTGTAATAATATCCTCAATTAACTGATCCGGGATTCTATTATTCACTTTTATCTAACCTCATCGTGATCTGTCCTGGGAAATCAGCAGTGTATTGATTTTTCATTCGTTAATAAAATCTTCGCCAAATTTGCTTAAAATCCTTTTTCTTTATAAATATGAGGAGTAAAGGTTTGTTATTGCTCTGAAC